>JAUNEM010000113.1:7992-8343 GCA_030525515.1 Eubacteriales bacterium | reverse complement strand
CCGGCCATAAAACAGTGTTCCATTCTTTGAAAATATATAATTTCATCTAAAATCATTTAAAAAAACAAGAGACAGCAGGAAAACAGGTTTTTCCGGAAAGAAGAGGACAATATGTGTGTAGGATTATCGGCGAGAGTGGTGAGACTCAGAGAAGACGGGACGGCTCTGGTGGATGCGTCCGGAGCAAAGCGAGAGGTCTCCGCGCAGCTTTTAAGCGACCTGATGCCCGGCGATTATGTCATGGTGCATGCAGGCGCCGCGATCGCGAAGATCACGCAGGAGGATGAGGATGAGGCAGAGGATGTTCTGGGTGCCCTCCTGTAGGTACAAGCTGCGAGATACGATAAGCTG
>JAUNEM010000113.1:2099-7982 GCA_030525515.1 Eubacteriales bacterium | reverse complement strand
ATACGATAAAGGAAGCGGGAGATGCGGCTGTGATGGCCGGGTCTGCCCGTACGTTCGCATGAACCGCTGAACCGGAGACAAGTGATGGAGGCAATCCCGCCATGGGTGAAAATACAAGAGAAAAGCAAAGTGTGATTTCCCGCGCCAGGGAGATTATAGACAATTATCAGGGTAAAGAGATCCGGATCATGGAAGTATGCGGGACGCACACCCATGAAATTTTCCGTCTGGGACTGAGGCAGATCCTGCCTCCCTCCATCAGGCTGATCTCGGGACCGGGATGTCCGGTCTGCGTGACTCCGGTCAGCTTCATCGATGAAGCGGTACTGCTCGCTGTGGACCACAATGCGACGATCTGCTCCTTCGGAGACCTGGTGAGGGTTCCCGGTTCCGGCATGATCCCTGTGGAAGACGGAGCAGGGGCGCAGGACGGAAAGCCCGCCTTCAGGAAGATACCCGGGAGCCTTGCGGCTGCCCGCGCAGGCGGAGCCCGCATCCAGGTCGTTTATGCCCCGCAGGACGCCGTTGCCTATGCCCGGGAGCACCCTGATGAGCAGGTCGTTTTTTTATCGGTCGGTTTTGAGACGACCACACCGACATCCTGCCTGGCAGTGCAGGAGGCGCAGAAGGAAGGAATCAACAATTTCTCCATTTTGACAGCCAATAAGACCATGCCGGCCGCCTATGAAGCCATGAGCGGCAGCATGGACGCTTTCCTCTATCCCGGACATGTTCATGCCATTACGGGAACTGCGATCTGTGAGGAGATGGCAAGAAGGGGGACGAGCGGAGTCGTAGCGGGATTTACCGCCAAAGAACTGCTGACAGCTCTTGCGGTGATCGTGAAACGAACGGAGCAGGGGGAGCCTTTCTTTGAAAACTGTTATCCCCGCGTGGTGCGGCCCGAGGGATCGCCCGCAGCGCAGAAGCTTGTCGAAGAAATGATGGAGCCCTGCGACGCGCGCTGGAGAGGAATCGGTGTCCTGCCGGCCTCCGGTATGAAACTCAGGGAAAAATACGCGGAATTTGACGCCCGCGTCAGATTTGCCCTGCCCCATATTGAAGGAAGAGAGAACCCCGCCTGCCGCTGCGGAGAGGTGCTTCAGGGAAAGTGCCAGCCCTCTGACTGCGGCGTGTTCGGAAGGGGATGCACACCGGAGCACCCGGTGGGAGCCTGCATGGTCTCCGGAGAGGGAGCCTGCTCGGCCTTTTATCTCTATGGAACAGGTGTCTGACGTACGGAACATATGTCTGACGGAACCTCTTTTTAAGTACTTTATGATGGCAGATGCCCCGGGGAAGCGTTCTTTTTTATCTTATGATGGCAGATGCCCCGGGGAAGCAATTTTTTTATCTTATGATGACAGATGACCCAAGGAAGGAATAATCATTATGCAGGATACAGTAACTCTGGCGCACGGCGCAGGTGGAAAACAGACTTCGGAACTGATTGAAAAAGTATTTCGCGCTCATTTTGAGAACCCTCAGTTCACACCGGATGATGCGGCGCTTCTGGAGATTCCGGCAGGAAAACTGGCTATGTCGACAGACGGATTTATTGTTTCGCCCGCCTTTTTTCCGGGCGGAAATATCGGCAAGCTTTCCATCTGCGGAACTGTCAATGATCTCGCCTGTATGGGCGCGAAGCCCCTCTACATGACCTGCGCCTTCGTGATCGAGGAGGGCTTTCCCATGGCCAGGCTCGAAGAGATTGCCGCGGCGATGGAAAAGACTGCCGCGGAAGCAGGCGTCTGCATTGTCGCAGGTGACACAAAGGTGGCCGGCAAAGGCCAGGTGGACGGGGTCTTTATCACCACTACGGCGATCGGCCGCGTGATGGACGGTGTCTGTACCGGAGGAGCGTTGGCAAAGCCCGGAGACTGTGTCATCGTGACCGGAGATGTGGGCAGACACGGCTGCACGATCCTGCTCGCCAGGGATGACTACGGAATCGAGGCGGATGTCACCTCCGACTGCGCCCCCCTCTGGGCAGCCGTTCACAATGCCCTCACGGCCGCTCCCGGCATCCACGTGATCCGCGACGCCACAAGAGGCGGAGTCGGAACAGTTCTCTACGAGATCGCCGCCCAGAGCAAAGTCGGTTTTTCCCTTGAGGCGGAAAAAATACCTGTCGACCCCGGCGTCCGGGGCGTCTGCGGTATGCTGGGCCTTGAGCCCCTCTATTTGGCCTGTGAAGGCCGCCTGGTCGTCATTGCGCCTGAGGAGGACAAGGAAGCGGTTCTCCAAGCACTGCGCACCAGCCCCCACACAGAGGGTGCTGTCTGCATCGGAAGAGTCACTGAAGACCACCCCGGACGCGTCGTGATCAATACAGAGATCGGCGCCCGTACGATTCTGCCCCAGCCCGGAAACGAGCTGCTGCCCAGAATCTGCTGATAATCTGCCGGTAAAGATATAATCTGCCGCTGATAAAGGTAAAAAAATGGATACACGAGTTGCAGTTATTTCGATCATTGTGGAAGATGAAGGGTCCGCGGAGGATATCAACCGGATCCTCCACTCCTACCGCCAGTTCATTATCGGGAGGATGGGGATTCCCTACCGGGAAAAGGGAATCAATATCATCAGCGTGGCGGTTGACGCCCCGGAGAACGAGATCACGGCTCTGTCGGGAAAAATCGGGCGTCTTGGGGGCGTCAGCACCAAAACAGCCTATTCCAAGATCGCAAAATAATAATGCCTGCGGACAGAACAGGAGGTCATAGCTGCGAAAATGATAAAAATCGCGTTTTACGGGAAAGGCGGGATCGGAAAATCCACGACCGTTTCCAATATTGCCATTGCGCTGGCGCAGAAAGGACTCAGAGTTCTTCAGATCGGATGCGATCCCAAGGCGGATTCCACACGGCTTCTGTGCCGGGGGGACGTCAATGATTCCGGCGCCGGCGGGAGCAGTGAAAATCTGAGCGAAGTACAGCTGATCATGCAGAGAGCCCGGTCCGAATCTCCTCAGACCATCATGGACTTTGTGCGCTCGCGAAAGCCTTTTGAGCCGGAACAGGTGGTCAGGAAGGGCTTTGCGGGGGTGCTCTGCGCCGAGGCGGGAGGTCCCCTGCCCGGTCAGGGCTGTGCCGGCCGCGCTGTGATCACAGCTCTTGAAAAAGTCGAAGAGCTGGGAATCTATGAAAAATATAAGCCTGACCTTGTGCTTTTTGACGTACTGGGCGATGTTGTCTGCGGGGGATTTGCCATGCCTATGCGGGCAGGATTTGCCGACTTTGTCTATATCCTGACTTCCGGAGAGACCATGTCCCTCTATGCGGCCGCCAAGATCGGACTTGCCCTGCAGCATTTTCAGGGCAGAGGCTACGCGAAACCCGGCGGCCTCATTTTAAACTGCAGGGATGTCCCGGATGAAAAATACAAGGTAATGGAACTTGCCGGGGAACTCAACACAGAACTGGCGGGATGTCTTTCCCGCAGTGAAACCGTCCTCCGGGCCGAAGAGAAAGGTCAGTGCGTCCTGCAGGCTTTTCCCGATTCAGAAATGGCAGACCAGTACAGAGAACTTGCGGAGTCGATTGCCGCGAAGACGATGCCGGACGTGAGCCTCATGGACATGGGGTGACCAGGGAGGCTGTGGAGGTAAACTATGAAGAAAATATCCGCAGGCGGACTGCGCGCTGTCAATGAAGAGGGAGCAGCTGTCAGGATCGCTGAGGCAGGATTTCCCGCCCCCTTCGCTCAGGTCCTGGAATTTAACGCTCCTGTCCACGAAACCTGGAATATTGTCCATATAGGAATGCTGGTTCCGGAGTGCCATCAGATTTATGTGTGCGCCGACAACTGCATGCGGGGCGTCGTCCTGACTGCCGCGGAGATGGACGCCGCGGACCGCTTTTCCTGTGTGCTCCTGGAAGAGGAAGACCTGTATGAGGGGAGCCTCGAGAACATCACTGTAGAGGGAGTGACTGACGCGGTCAACCGTCTCCCCTACCGTCCCAGGGCAGTGGCGGTATTTCTGGTCTGTCTTCATCATTTTGTGGGCACTGACGTTTCCTGGGTTTTCAAAACACTGGAGGAAAGATTTCCCGATATCGATTTCATGCGGTGCTGGATGGATCCGGTCATGCAGAAAAACGGGCTCACGCCGGAACAGAAGCTCAAGGAATCCATGTTCCGGCCTGTCCGTCCTCTGCCCGTGGACCCCCGCCTGGTATGTGTACTGGGGGATAATCAGCCGGTTGATCCCGAGAGCGACCTTGCCAGGGAGATTACCGGAGCGGGTTTTGAACTTTTCTGCCTTCATCGGTGCAGGACCTATGACGATTACCTGCGGATCGGGTCCGCTTCCCTGCTGATCACAAGGAGCCCTGCCGGCTTCCACGGGATCAGTCAGCTGGCCAAACGGCTGGGCAGCCCCTTTTTGTATCTGCCGCCTGCCGTCGGCGCCGAAGAGATCCGTCAAAGGCTGGGGGAACTGAGAGAAGCTCTGGCTCTCTCGGCAGGAACAGAACCGGCTGCCCGGGAAAAAACAAGCGAAGAAGAGAATGAAATCAAAGCGGAAAAAGCCATGATCCATGCAAGAGAGCTGATCGGAGAAACCGAGATCACGATTGACTGCATAGCCACCCCAAGACCCCTCGGGCTGGCAAGGCTCCTTCTGGAACATCATTTCCGGGTGACCCGTGTGTTTCTCGACGCAGTCTCACCGGAGGAAAAAGACGACTTTGACTGGCTGAGGGAACATCATCCGGACCTGGTCCTGAGCTCAACCGTCCATCCCAAAATGCGGGTCCTCCACGAAAAGGAGAACGAGGGGCAGATGCTGGCGGTCGGACCCAAAGCAGCCTGGTTCGGGGGAACAGCCCATTTTGTCAATCTTGTGGAATACGGCGGTATGTGGGGCTTCTCCGGTATTCAGAAGCTGGCCGGACTGATGGAGGAAGCCTTCCTTTATGAAAAGGATACAAGGGCCCTCGTGCCCCGGAAGGGCATGGGCTGCGCATGTGTGCTTTAAGCGATCCGCTGTGATAGCGCAACTGCTCTTTCTTAGCGATCCGCTGCAAAAACGTAACTGCTCTTACCATCCCATGGCAAGGCCTCTGATGCCGGAACAGGAGATGAAATGCGACAGGTTTTCAGAAAAATACCGGTCTATACCGGGGACGTATCCGGTGTGTGCAGCGCCCTTTTTGAACTTGGCGGCATGGTCGTGATGCACGACCCTTCCGGCTGCAATTCCACCTACAATACACACGATGAGATCCGCTGGTATGACCATGACAGCCTGATCTTTATTTCCGGGCTGAACGATACCGACGCTATCCTGGGAAGTGATGACAAGCTGGTGAGGGACATCACCGAGGCTGCCCGCATCTATTCGCCCGCTTTCATAGCGATCGCGAATTCCCCCATCCCTTATGTTATCGGTATGGATTTCGACGCTATCTGCCGACTGATCGAGGACGAGACGGGTATACCCGCTTTTTACATCAGTACGAACGGAATGCACGACTACACGAGAGGGGCAGGACTTGCCTTCCTGGAACTGGCCAGACGCTTTGCAGGAAAGCAAAGAGAAGGCGGAACTTTTGAAAAGAAGACCGGCCGGGGCCTTTCCGAAAACAGTGGAAGAACAGAAGACAGTCTGCAAAACATTGGAAGAACAGATAACAGTCTGCAAAACTGTGGAGAAACAGATAACAAGCTGCAAAACAGAGGGGGAGCAGATGCTGCTGCAGGGGGCAGGAGGATCCGTGTCAATCTTCTGGGATTGACTCCTCTGGATTTTGCGGCTTCCTCAACGGTCAATACTCTGCGCGCGAAAATTGAATCTGCCGGATTCGAAATCGTCTCTTCGTGGGCTATGGAAGGGGTTTCAGTCGGGGGAGAGCCGGACACCCTGCCTGCAGGAGATTC
>JAUNEM010000113.1:0-2089 GCA_030525515.1 Eubacteriales bacterium | reverse complement strand
CAGGGAATCTTTTGACAGGAAATCTTCTGAAAAGGAATCTTCTTCAGAAGGAATGCATAACAGACTTCTGGAGGATATCTGCCGGAGCTCCTGTGCCGATGTGAACCTGCTCCTTTCATCCACGGGACTCCCCGCCGCAGAATACTTGAAAAAGGAATTCGGCATTCCTTTTGTGGCAGGTATCCCGGCGCACGGGGTCGGTGAAAGATATTTTGAAGCTGTGCGCACAGCCTCGGTCACGGGAGAAAATCAGTATCCCTTCCGCGACAGGGGGGACATTCCCGCTGATGATAAAAAGCTGCCTGTCTGCCTGATCGGGGAACCAGTCGTGATGACATCGCTGGCTGCTTCCCTGCAGACATTGACAGGGTGTCCCACTCATGTTTTTTCCGCGACAGAGGAAGGCAATGACAGAGCCGGGGACAGAAATCGATTCCTCGGGAAAAACGATTCAGCCCCGAAGGGGGAAGAAGCCCTGAATGCCATGCTCAGTCAGATCGTATCTGAGAATGCCTCCCTTTCAGGAAAAGGAATTGCCGTCGCCGCGGATCCCTGCTACCGGGATATACTGCCAGAAGGATGCTCGCTGGTCCGGCTTCCCCACCTGGCTTTTTCCGGCAGGATTTTCCTGAAGGAGATTCCCGACCTTGTGGGTGAAGACGTCCTTACTGCCTTCAAAAGTTCTCTGTCCGCGCAAAATACAGACCATTATATTTAAACAATCTTAAAAACAAACTTCGAAACAAATCTCCTGACCGGACACCGATGGACCTGTCAGGAGTTTTTTTCTTCATACCAGCATGATAGACAAGAGGCACATTCCCGCACCTTTCCCCTGTGCCTGACTTCGTACTAAGAAACATACAAAAAATTCTCAAATCTTTCACATAAAAAAATGACAAATTGTCATTTGGTCTGATATAATCAGGATGTTCATACAGGGGTATAAGATCTGCCCCTGATTGGATCAGATAATCAAACAGGGGTAAATTTCAGGCACCGTCGGTTACGGCTGTGTTTTTTTGTATGCCTGCGGAATTGACAGAAAACTCCTGATGATAGTAATGAAAACAGCAATGGCTGCTGTCTGTGCTAAAATCGGCACGGTTTAAAACGGGACGGAATTATGATGTGCTGCTTTGAACGGAAGCTGATATAGTCGCGGATAATGCAGCAGATCGTACTGAAAATGGCAATTTAAATATTGCTGGTTGTCCCATCGAATACATGCGGGGCATGTGCAGTTGGGAAAGAGGGCTTTGTAAAAATGAAGAGAAATCGTGTAGTTACCTTGATCGCCGGAATGATTCTCACTACAACACTGGCTGTTTCCGCGCCCTTGACGGTTTTCGGCACAGATGTCTTTGATAATGCAGGTTCAGGAGACACTGAATTTGCCGAGGATTCGCAGTTTGCCGAACCCGAGGAGCTGCCTGAGGAAGACACTTCCTGGGATGAACAGCTCGAAGGAGACATGTCGGGCACAGACTTTATGGACGGGGATCCCACAGAGGGAGATATTCCCGATGAGGATATTACCGGGGAAGATGGATCCGGCATGGAGCTTCCGGAGGAAGACATCACCGATGAATCCGAAGATATTGTAGAGCCGGTGATTTATACCGTGAAATATGATATGAACGGACACGGGGATTCCTACACTGAAGAGGTCGAGGAAGGAGCCTATGCTGTGGACTGGGCCGAACCGCCTGAGGAAGAGGGCTATACTTTCCTTGGCTGGTTTGCTGACAAAAAGTGCAGTACCCTCTGGGATTCAAATGCTCCCGTCTCTTCCGATGTGACCGTTTACGCGGGCTGGGAGAAGATTGAGGAGGAAGTTGAAGAAGAGGAAGTGCAGGAAGAAGTAGTTGAAGAAGAGGCTGGCCAGGAGGAAACGGACCAGAACGATTCCCAGAATACTACAGATAATTCGGACGAGGGCTTCACTGAGGAGGAAAATTCCGGAAGCGGAAGCTCTATCGAGGAAGAAGTTGTCGAAGAACCTGCAGAAGAAGAGGATGTTTCGGAGGATGCCGGCGCAGCTGGGCCTACGACAAAGAAAGCTGCGGAACCCGCAACAGATGATACT
>JAUNEM010000011.1:3923-29496 GCA_030525515.1 Eubacteriales bacterium | reverse complement strand
CAATCATCCATCAGGCTGGCGATCAGATCAATCTCTTTCTCATTGATTCTGTCATCCAGAGAGCAGACGACCGCTGTGAGCATGACAAGCCTGGCCCTGAGTTCCGGATTCAGGACTTCCGCGAGCCTTTCCAGCTGTTCCCGCACATGCTCGGTGCCGGAATCGAGGATCAGGCTTTTGAGCTGTGCATCTGTCAGATTCAGATCGGAAGCATCCGTGACGATCCGCATCAATCCGATTTCCGAGGAATCCACCTGACCGTCCGACGCTGCCGCTGTCCCGATGATCTCGGAGATAAAAGAAAGACCCTGTGTCTGCGGATCTACCTCTTTGAAGACCGGAAGAAGCTCAAGATAGGATTCCCTGAATAACCTGAGTTTGTCTTTGTCCGACAGATTCACGATGTCCTGCAGCATATTATATAATTGCGACATATTACCTCCTTTGAGATGAGTTGTGAATATTGGCTGCACGCTGCCGGAGTAAGATTTCCCGGCAGTCACTTCTGTCCTGCCCTGTTTTACGATATTTCTGTTTGCGGAGAGAAGGTCTTACTCTCCCATCACCTGAAAGACGATGTCCCGCACCCGGTCTCTGGTATCACATTCCACCAGAGTCAGATTCTGCCAGGGACCGATGGTGATCTGACCGTTGACAAAGGGAATCGTAATGAAGGGAGAAAGAATCAGGGAATGGATATGGGAAGATCCGTTATCGTCGTGCCAGGTATCATGGTGGCGGTAATGGATCACCTTTCCGTTCTCGTCCCTGTAGGGAGCGATCCCCTGCATGGCCTCCCGGACATCATGCCTGACCAGACCGGGCTCAAACTCAAGCGTTGTCAGCGCGGCAACACCCCCTGTCGTAAACCCGGTGATGATCCCGCTGCTGATCTTCTTCTCTCTGCATGCCCTGCTGACCGCTTCCCGAAAATCATCTGTGACATCGATCATTCCCATATTGCCCTTTGTCTTATAGGTTTTTGTCATTGTGTAGACTGCCATCGGATTCCCCCTGTCTGTTTTGAAGACTGCTTTGAAATTCTGCACGCCGCTTCCATGCCTGTAGACGGCATAAGCGGGCGGCAGAGAAAAAGCACAAAACAATTCATTTTATGTCGGCTTTTGTATACCTGAATGGTGTATTATGCAAGAAGCAGCGAGGAAAGCGGCCGCAAATGCCGAACTCGCTCGGGCATTTGCGGACATTTTCCGAGTGCCAAACATGAGGAAGAAGCCACACAAGGACACCAAGGTGTCCGCAGTGGGGTGGGATTCCGAATGTTTGGAGCGGGCTGAGAGCGTCGAAGACGCGACAGCACGCGTAGCTTCTTACGTGTGAGTCTGTGAGCCATGCTCATAACCACATGTACGGAACAACTTTTTTTTATTTTACCATATAAAAGATTTTTTAAAAGACAGCTGCTTTATGTGTGCGGACCGAAATCCTGCCCGTTAACCGCCCGCTATGTGATCAGCCTGCGAAATAACGTATGGTATGGCTGAGCCTCAGCCAATGATCATCTTTCAAAAACATTTGGAGCAGCTGGACATCCGACAGCCGTCAACACATGTTTTAAAGAAGGGGAAACTATGAAGAAAAACTGGAGAAAAAAGATTGCTGCTTTGATTCTGCCGTTCATCGTATCGACAGTGATGTCTGTACCGGCCGCTGCCGCCGTTCCGGCTGCGCCGCCTGTGACGGCATCTGCCGCGGTCTCAGCTGACGGGTTCGTAGAGGAGAAAAGCCTGCAGCCTGCAGTCGATTATTCCTACACCTGGGTGCAAAGCGGCAGCCGGGTACGCCTCAAAGACTCAGACGGAAAGTACAAAAAAGGCTTTGTCACTTATCAGGGAAGCAGATATTACTTTGATGCAAACGGATACATGAAGGTCGGCTTCTTTAAAGTGGGAAGCAACAAATGGTTTGCCAGCTATACACAGGGAGCCAAAGGAAAAGGAAAGATTCTCACCGGTCTTGTATACACCGGCAAAAATACTTATTTCCTTGATCCATCCTCTTCTCCCTATCCCGGTGTCATGCGTACAGGCTTCTGCAATATCAGCGGCCGCCGCTACTACTTTGACAAAGAAGGCCATATGGTAAAGGGATGGTTTACAGTCGGGGGGAACAGGTACTACGCCAGCTGCAACACCAAGGGACATCCCGGCGCCCTTCTGACGGGAAAACAGAAAATCGGAAACCGCTACTATATTTTTGACACAAGCGGAAAGCTGACCAAAACTATTACCTCCGGCACTCCTGCTGTTCGTGACGTATACACCCTGAAGCCCATCTGCCAGCATCCCGATCTTCCCACCGGATGTGAGATGACCTCCCTGGCCATGGTCCTCAATTTCATGGGTGTCAAGGCTGATAAATGCGACCTGGCTGACAACTACCTGGCCAAGGGACCGGTCGGAAAGGTGAATTTCTGGAAAGCTTTTCCCGGAAATCCCCGCAGCTGGAGTTCCTATGGCTGCTATGCTCCGGTCGTTGTCAAGGCTGCAAACAAATACCTGAAGGCGAAGAAGTCCTCCCTCAAAGCCACATACTATAAAGGAAAAACGCTTGAGGCCCTCACCAGTTTTACCAAAGCAGGTTTTCCTGTGATCGTCTGGTGCACCATCGACAACAAACCGGCATATGATACAGTCACCTGGGTCATCGATGGCGAAAAGATCAGATGGCGGGCTCCCCAGCACTGCGTCGTATTCCTCGGCATCAAAAACGGGAAGGCTGTCATCGCGGATTCGACCTACGGCAAGATCAAGCTGTATGATAAGGAACTCTTCCGCCGCGGATACAATGCCCTCTATAAACAGGCGGTTGTGATCCGCTGATCCTGTCAAAGGATATACATCCATCCGGAACACATAATCACACATAATCAGAGCCTGTCATCCCATAAAGGGGTGACAGGCTCTTTTATGTCTATGAAATAATGCGGAACAATAACAGACACAGAGGTCCCATGGAGACAGAGAAAAGCATTAATCTGCGGGCGCAGGAACAGAAAGAGACCGGACAGGAAAATGAGCAGAAAGGGAATTAGAATTAGGATAGCTTTCTTTTGCATAGTCGATGGCATAATCGGTTCAGGTTTTGCCTAAACGTGAAAAACTGTTATGAGGTTCAGAATTCCGCTATATTAAGCATCCGGCCGTCAGATCCGTCAGCCCTTTTCCATATCTACCCTGCTTAAAAGAACCACTGTCTCCACTGATGAAGTCCAGGGAAACTGATCCACACAGACACCTCTCACGGGGCGGTATCCCGCCGCGACAAAAGCGGGCAGGTCCCTGGCCAGGCTGGTCGGCTTACAGGAGATATAGAGGATGTTTTCGACACCGAAGGACAGAATCCGGGACAGAGCCTTGGGATGAATGCCGTCCCTGGGAGGATCCAGGATGATGGTGTCGGGCTTTTCCCCGATCGTATCGATCACTTTCAGGACATCTCCGGCAATAAACTCACAGTTGGTCAGCCCATTCCTCTTGGCATTGACTTTTGCCGCTTCCACAGCCTCTTCGACGATCTCAACCCCGATGACTTTTCTGGCCGCGGGGGCCATGAGCTGGGCGATCGTCCCGGTCCCGCTGTAGAGATCGTAAACGATTCCCTTGTCTTTTCCTGTCATGTTACCCTCCGACAGGTATCTGCGGGCTGTGTCATAGAGTACTTCCGCGCCGTGGCTGTTGGTCTGGAAAAAGGAAAAGGGAGTCACCTTGAAACGAAGGCCGAGCAGCTCCTCTGTAAAATAATCTTTTCCGTAGAGAATCTCTGTTCCCTGGTCAGCTACAATATCCGCCAGGGAATCATTATTTGTGTGTAGAATACCTGCGATCGTTCCCCTGAGCAGCCCCTTTTTCTCCAGTTCTAAAATGCTTTCCATGAAACCGGTCAGGTCGGGCTGCTGCTGTGTTGTGGTGATGAGGTCCACCAGGATCTCTCCTGTGAAGGCGGCCTTTCTGACCAGAAGGTGGCGAAGATAGCCTGTGTGGCGCAGACGATGATAAAAGGGAAGTCTGCCGCCTTCTTTTACAACCGGGGCGGCCTGTGAAAAAACAGTCTGCTGAAAATAATCCAGCGTGGTGCGCAGGATCAGGGAGAAATCGGGATCGGTGATCCGGCATCCGTCCACCGTCACAATATCATAGAAACCTCCCCGCTTATGCATGCCCAGAGCCAGCGGTCCGTCCTTATATTCGTCGCCGAAGGTATATTCCATTTTGTTGCGGTAGTCATATTCGCGGGGACTGGCAAGAATTCCTTCAAACCATTCAGAGACATCGAGTTGATCCGCAGGGACTCCGGACAGCCTGGAAGCTTCCTGCATGGCGTCCTGCAGCAGGCGCTCGACCTGACTTTTTTTGAGCGACAGCTCCTCCTCAAAAGGAAGATTCAGATACAGGCATCCTCCGCAGGCCCCGAAATGAGGGCATGGAGCCGGTCTCTCAGCAGGAGCTTTCTCCACTACTTCCTGCAGGACTCCCTCTGCCTTGCCGCGCCGCTTTTTGGAAACCCGCAGCCGGACATGCTGCCCCGGCAGCACATTCTTCACAATACAGATCCCTTCCGGGGTCTCAACGACACCCTTGCCGGGATAATCGACCCGGGTCACAATGCCTTCCAGCAGTTCTCCTTTTTTCATGAATCTCCTTTATGATTACTGTTTGCCGGTTTCAGAAGCATATCTGGAAACAGCCGGGAATCTTCTGCGGTCTGCTCAGCTGCGCATCAGCCGAAAATCTCCCTGGGTCTGCTCAGCCGCGCATCAGCCGGGAAGCTATTTCCGGTCCTCTCTTCCGCACACCAGACTGATCACAATCGGGAAAATGGCGATGCAATAAAGAACCAGAATGAAATTATTCATAAAATGGCCCCAGTGGGAACCCAGCATTCCGTCCAGAGCATGTTTCATATATTTCAGCATGATAAAGAGAGGGATGCTGCCGATCATTCCGATCAATATTCCTTTCGCGGAGACGCCGGCGGCCCGGAAGCGGACCCATTTATGTTCAATCTTGCGCGCAAGAGGAAAGGCAATCAGGAGGCTGGTGTCTCCGTATCCGTCATTCATCATCTTCTGAGGATTCACCAGAAGCTTTCCGTCTATATATGTCATGGGATATGGCTTGAATGTAATATAAATGATCGCAAGCCAGCCGAAAATGAACATTCCGATCAGAAACAGCTTCTCCTTTTCCGGATGGTCATGCAGGTAATCAAAAGTCTTTGCCATAAAATACAGGGACAGAGCGGATTCCAGCAGTGCCACCAGGACATCCTGCGGGGTGTGGACCCCCAGGTAGTTTCTGGAAAAAGCGGTGAGTGCCAGTGCGATCAGGCAGATCACGGAAAGAACAGGCAGTTTCTTCCGGTATCCGACCGCAATCCCTCCGTAGATCGGCCCCGCCGTGGATGTATGTCCGCTGGGAAAGGAATATCCGGTGGCTGTCTGGATCGCGTTTCCGGCAGGCAGGATCCTCGGATCCCGGATCCATGGCCTGTAGATGCAGGCTGTCAGTTTGACAACTGCGTTGAATCCGCAGCACAGATAATAGGATGCCAGCGCATAGAGGCCTTTGTGCTTGTCCACTACCCAGTAGATGAATACCGGGATCATAATCAGATAAGTAACCGCGAAAAGCGAAATCCTTTCTGCAAAGGGTGTAAAAAGGTCATTTGTAGCGTTTCGAAAGTTTTGCAATAGTAATAGATATTGTATATCTGGCATGATACTGATTTCTCCTGTAAAGTTTTGCCATGCTGTTGCGAATCAGTTCTCTTTCTGTAAAAACAGATTGGTCCGCTCTTTTACCTGCCGCAGCCCGGGAGCCGGGTTTTCATTGTTATACCGGTACAAACAGCCGGGGTTCCACGTTTATACTTAGAATGCACAGCAGCCGCTGCCGCAGGAATGTACGATCATAAGCCGGGTTTCCGCTGTAATACCGGGATGAAAATGCCCTGTCATCAGAGGCAGCCGAATTCGATCATGGCCTTGCGGAGAGACTCCTTGTGGGCGTCCGTCAGTTCGGTCAGGGGAAGTCTGGGAGAACCGACATCGAATCCCTGCATATTGAGAGCTGCCTTGACAGGGATCGGGTTGACCTCAATGAAGAGCTGGTCGATCAGAGGAAGTGCTTTGAGCTGGAGCTTTTTAGCTTCTTCAAATCTTCCTTCAAGGCAGTGCATCACGAGGTCATGGGTCTGTCTGGGAGCGACATTGGCCAGAACAGAGATCACTCCGACTCCGCCCAGGGAACAGAGGGGCACGATCTGGTCGTCATTTCCGGAGTAAATATCAATGCGGCCGTCGGTCAGACTCGCCAGCTTGGCCACCTGGCTGATGTTGCCGCTGGCCTCTTTGATCCCGACAATATTTTCCTGGTCGGCAGCAAGGCGGGCCATTGTCTCGGGCAGGATGTTGGTTCCGGTCCGGGAAGGAACATTATATACGATGCAGGGCAGTTTCGTCGCCGAAGCGATTTTGCGGTAGTGCGCATACAGGCCGTCCTGCGTGGCTTTGTTGTAATAGGGAGTGACCAGAAGCACTCCGTCAGCCCCCAGCTGCTCGGCTTCCTCAGACATCATGACTGCGTGAGCTGTGTTGTTGGAACCGGTTCCGGCTATGATCGGAATCCTGCCCTTTGTCACTTCAACAGAGAAGCGGATGGCTTCGAGATGCTCCGGGTCATCAAGTGTGGGAGCTTCACCGCTTGTGCCCACGACGACGAGAGCGTCCGAGCCGTTCACAATCTGGTCTTCAATCAGCCTCTCCAGGGAATCATAATTGATATCACCGTTTTCCTTCATGGGTGTTACGAGAGCGGTCCCTGATCCTTTGAAAATTGTCATTTCTATCCTCCTTGTTATACCATGTGCCGAAGGTCCGTCCGGCACTTTGTGACAGAGTCATACGGCAGCGCAGATCATCCTCCCGCTGTTTCCTCCGGCAATGCCTTGGAATGAACAAGGGAGAACGGAAAAGTGTGACTTCTGACTGCCTGTCTGTGTATTGTATACCCGTTTATCCGGAAACTGCAAGCACAGGGTCTTTTTTATAAAGATTTATAAAGATTTTATACCGCCGGTATATTGATTTTGAGCAATTCAGGTCGTATACTGAATGCGCAGTACACCAAATACTCTGTTTATCATCTTATATCTTTATGGGTTAGTAAAGGTTTCGACAGGGGTCTTGCAGGTGGAGAAGCGATCCGGAGCCGAGCGTTAAACGGCAAAATTAAAAATAAACGCTAACGATAGAGTAGCACTCGCAGCTTAATAGCTGCGTGTCGCCCGGGGGACACCCGCATCCTCCGGATACGGCATCATGAAAGCGGGAAACGACATGGCTTAAGCTTTGCGGTCATGGGCGTAGGATGAAGCTACCAAACCGGCCAGATTGACTGTTCTCTCGCCGGATGCGGGAAATGGACTTGTCCGCAAGAACAGGATATGATCGTAGAAGTACATTGAATGGGCTTTTGGACGCGGGTTCGATTCCCGCCTAATCCACGCAAAAAGGGACTTTCGTTCTTTGAGAAAACCACTCAGAACGAAAGTCCCTTTTTTTAACTCATAGGAAATTACGATTTCCTATGGGTTAAAAACCCTCCGGAAGGATGCAAATTCGCGCGCAAGGAATTGTACCGCTGAGGCGACCGCGCCCGGCGCGAGAGTCTTGCAGGCGAGACTCTTTTTTATATTACTTACTTTCATAGTCAGTCCATTCGGGCTCATCCGCGAAAAAAGCCCCGGGGGACACTCCAAGTCTGTCCATGGATTGAAGGACGGCCGAAATAACTGTCGAATGGTTCACGAGCTGCGCGCCTTCCTCCAATTCCTCCAATTCTTCCATATACAGGGCTGCAGCAGGGTTTCCCGCAGTGAGATCAATAGTTGGATCTATTAAAAATGTCGGATCTCCACCCGCCGCTCTATGCAGTGTGTAGTAAGTATCCTCTTTTTCCGGCCCGGACTGATCTTCTGTTCCGCCGGGTACCCTGTAGGAAGCAAGATAGATATTCTTTTCCCTCTCATTCAGATCGCTGATCGAAACTTTGCGGTTATCATAATAAGAGGAATAAATAAAATTGACATCCCCGCTCCCTGTGATCTGCCGGTAGACGTAAGAGGTTTCATAAGCGCTGACACTCACTGTATCAGTCACGATCCCGTTCCTGTTGAATCGCAGGCTGCTTTTGGGCCAGGAGTCTTGCGCAAAGGTAAGGTGGATCTTATCCTCCTCAGGAACGTAATGCATGACAAAGTATGCCTCATTCGTGCCGATTACCGGCTGTCTGATCTCAAAACACATGGTCAAAAACGGAAGGGAAGCGCCATCGATGACGGCATACTTAATGAAGTTTATTCCCACAGGCTCTTCATCCTGATCGGAATCGTCTGTCACTTTTTCTGCCGCGTCACGAACTTTGTCGATGAGATCGCCGGCTGTATATTCTTCTCCGTCAGCAAAGGTATCTTCTCCGTCAAGATAATGAAACTCTGTTCTTTCGGAACCATTGTGAAAAACCATGCTTCTCTTTCCATCGAGAAATTCCTGAAACGCCGATGTTGCTTTGTCCTTGATTTCCTCCTCGTTTTCAGAGCTGTCGGCAGCAGCTGCTCCGAATACGGACAGGGCTGAGACAGAGGCCAGGATCAGGGTCAGCAGGATAGTGAGCATTGTGCGCAATGCTCTGATCGTATTTCTCTTTTTTGAATCAGGCGGATAATTTTTCATGATACTCCTTTTCTTTCCCCTGCAGGGCGGGTGTTTTTCAGGACTTGCGGGGGATACCCGGGTTTGCCTTCTTCCTGCGGTAATCATTTACAAAAAGCAATGGTCATTTCTGATCAGTGTGACTGCTGTCCTCCCACACTTTGTCAAAGCAGATCAAAGGCGTATAGGCGGAGATCCTCTCATCTGTCAGATAAGCCCTGGTCTCTGTCTCCCTTTCCCAGTAGTGCATGGGAAAGACGATCCCGGCGCCCAGAATCTCCATGAAAGCGGCCATGCATCTGGGAGCATGCTCTTCCAGACGGGGATCCAGGGGGACAAAGGCAGCGTCCAGCAGGCGGGACTCCTCTTTGGCCTGTCCGGATCTCTCTTCCGCGCAGGCGGGACGGATGGCGTCCGCCAGAAGCTGCATCTCTTCCCGGCATTTTTTCTCCGACGCGATGTTGTCTTCCATGGGCTCATCATTCCAGAACCAGACATTCAGATCGCCGGCGTGATAAATACGTTTCCCTTCAGTCTCCACATAGAAGGCGACACCCATATCTGTAGAGATCAGGGTACGGATCGTGATGACCGGTTCCTGGGGAGAAGAATCCGTATGGCCGGATTTCTGTCCTGCCTTCTCATTGAGGGCGGAGGTGTCCGCGTAGTCCTTTTTGAGGGCGGAGGTGTTTCCGGAGTCCTTGTTTCGGGCGGAGGTATCTGCGGAGTCCCGGAGGTCAATGTCCCAGGGACTTACGGATACAGTCCGGTCCGGCCATATTCTGTATACTTTGTGGGGGGAGACATAGACAATCATGGCTTCCGGGTGCCTTGCGGGGTCCGCAATTCCCTCATCCAGGATATAGATCACATCCGCATGCTTTTTTTGCAGTTCCCAGATTTTTGGACTGTAATGGTCTCCGTGGGAATGGGAGCAGAAGACAAAAAGTGTTTTGTCCGGGGAAAGATCCGGGAGTGGTCCCGTATACCAGTCAAACAGCAGAATACTCTTTTCCAGCTCTGCCAGAAAGCCGCTGTGAAAAATATGAGTGATTTTCATGGCTGCGTTCCTCGCTTCCTTTTTTCGGATTTACGATTCCGCCCCGGAGCAGGCATTCCGCAGCCGTTGCGGGACGGTTTTTCATTCGAATATTTCCGGAATTTCACGCTCGAACATTTCCGGCTCGAACATTACTCATTCGAACATATCAAACAATGAAATCTGGTTAGTCTCGGGCAGGTCGCCCAAAAGGCCCAGATCGTGCATCTTTTCGATGACAGTCTTGGGAACCTTGGTCCGGTTCCAGAAGTCGTCTCTGGAGATAAAAGGGCCGTCTTTTCTGGCTTCCACGACGGCGTCGGCCGCCTTTTCACCCATGCCGTCTATACTCTTGAGGCTGGGCATGATCTTGCCGTCCACGATGGAGCAGAGACGGGACTGGGCCGTATAGATGTCGATGGGAACAAACTCGAAACCGCGGGCGTACATTTCCCTGACGACCAGGCAGTCGTCCAGAGTTGTCTGTTCCTTGGGGGTGAGTGTGTCCTTGCGGCGTGTATAGTCTTCCATGACAGCCAGCAGGTTTTCCTGACCGCGGCACATGATCTCGTAGGAGAAAGCCGAAGCGCGGATGCTGTAATAGGCGGCGTAGTAGGCCAGAGGATAGTGGACCTTGCAGTAGGCGATCCTCAGGGCCATCATGACATAGGCCGCTGCGTGCGCCCTGGGGAACATGTACTTGATCTTGAGGCAGGAATCGATATACCATTCCGGAACATTGGCAGCCCTCATGGCATCTTTCATCTCAGGTGTCAGCCCCTTGCCCTTACGGACAGATTCCATGGTCTTGAAGGACAGGGATTTGTCCATGCCCTGGGCGATCAGATAAGACATGATATCGTCACGCGTGCAGATGGCGGTGGACAGGACGGCTTTCCCCTCCTGGATCAGGGTCTGGGCGTTGCCCAGCCACACGTCAGTGCCGTGGGACAGACCCGAGATGCGCACCAGCTCCGACATGGTGGTCGGCCTGGTGTCATCCAGCATGCCGATGACAAACTTGGTGCCGAACTCGGGGATCCCCAGTGAACCCACATCGATGCCCCCGTTCTGTTCTGTAGTGATGCCCAGAGACTCGGTGCTGGAAAAGAGCTTCATGACGTCGGGATCATCCAGGGGGATCCTGGTGGGATCCAGACCCGTGAGATCCTGCAGCATGCGGATCATGGTGGGATCATCATGTCCCAGAATATCGAGCTTGAGCAGGTTGTGGTCGATCGAGTGATAGTCAAAATGGGTCGTGACTATATCGGTCGTCATATCGTTGGCGGGATGCTGGACAGGTGTAAAGGTATTGATATTTTCACCCAGGGGCAGGACAACGATGCCTCCGGGGTGCTGGCCTGTACTGCGCCGGATGCCGGTGCAGCCCGCGAGCAGGCGCTCGATCTCACAGTTGCGCTTTGCCAGTCCTTTATTTTCAAAATAGTGTTTGACATAGCCGTAGGCGGTCTTGTCCGCCACGGTCGCGATCGTTCCCGCCTTGAAGGTCTGTTCGTGGCCGAAAATGACCTTGGTATAGGCATGGGCTTTTGCCTGGTACTCACCGGAGAAGTTCAGGTCGATATCAGGTTCCTTGTCTCCCTTGAATCCCAGGAAGGTCTCAAAGGGAATGTCAAAACCGTCCTTGTACAGTTCCTGCCCGCAGTTGGGGCACTTGCGGCGCGGCATGTCGATGCCGCACTTGCCCTGGTACTTCATGACCAGGGGTGAGTCGAAATCAGTGAAGTGGCAGTTGGTGCAGTAATAGTGAGGCGCCAGGGGATTGACCTCTGTGATCCCCGACATAGTCGCGACAAAGGAGGAACCGACGGAACCTCGGGATCCGACCAGGTAGCCGTCCTCGACAGATTTCCAGACCAGCTTCTGGGCGATGATGTACATGACCGAATAGCCGTTGGAAATGATGGAGCGGAGCTCTCGTTCGAGCCGCTCTTCAACGATTTTGGGGAGAGGATCCCCGTACATGCTGTGCGCCTTGTCATAGCAGATCTTGCGCAGCATCTCATCGCTGTGGGGAATGACCGGAGGGCACTTGTCCGGTCTGACCGGGGAGAGAGCGTCCACCATGTCGGCGATGCGTCTGGTGTTGGTGATGACGACCTCCTCGGCCTTTTTTGCTCCCAGATAGTCGAATTCGCGGAGCATTTCTTCAGTGGTCCTGAGGAAGAGGGGGGCGGGATCTTCGTCAGACATACCCATGCCCTCCTGAATAATGGACCGGTAGATCTCATCCTCGGGATCCATGAAGTGGACATCCCCGGTGGCGACGACCGGTTTTCCGGCCTGCTCACCCAGACGGACGATCGTGCGGTTGAGATTGAGCAGGTCTTCCTCTGTCCTGATCTGGGGATACTTGTCCTGCATCTTTTTGGACTCCAGCAGGAAGCGGTTGTTGTCCCTGGGCTGGATTTCCAGATAATCATAAAAATCCACGATGCCTGCCAGCACTTCGTCAGACCGCTCTTCCAGAACAGCCTCCATGAGTTCACCCATGACACAGGCGCTGCCGACAATGATGCCCTCGCGGTATTTCATCAGCAGACTCTTGGGAATTCTGGGCTTTTTGAAAAAATAAGTGAGGTGGGACTCACTGATCATGGTATAGAGATTGGTCCGACCCGTGGTGTTCTTGGCGATCAGGATGCAGTGATGGGTCCGGAGGCGCTTGACCGTCTCGGGCGTCGGGACGCAGAAAGCGTCGATGTCCCCGAGGGAGCGCACCTGCTGGGATTCCAAAAGAGGAATCATGTTGAGAAAGATCCCCGCTGTGCAGGCGGCGTCATCCACTGCCCTGTGATGGTTTTCCAAGGGGACATTCAGCATTTTGGCGACCGCGTCCAGGGTATATTTGGCGTGCCCGGGCAAAAGAGCCCTGGCCATGCCCAGGGTGTCAACGGTCGAAAACTCACAGGGAAGCCCCAGTCTTTTGGCGTTTGCCCTGATAAAGCCGATATCAAAGCCGACATTGTGGCCTACGAGCACGCTGCCCTCGCAGAAGCGCAGAAAAGAGGGCAGAATCAGGTCGATGGTCTTGGCATTCATGACCATGCTGTCTCCGATGCCGGTCAGCTGCTGGATCCTGAAGGGAATCGGGATCTGGGGATTGACAAACTGGGAAAACCTGTCCCTGACCGCGCCGTTCACGATCTTGACGGCTCCGATCTCGATGATTGCATTCTTTTCAGGTGAAAAGCCGGTCGTCTCCAGGTCAAAAACGACGAAGGAACGCTCTTTGACAGGCCTTTCCATATCCTCACCCGGAACGGGAACCACGCTCTTATTGAGGTCATCGACCAGATAGCACTCCACTCCGTACAGAACCTTGAAGAAATCCTGGCTGTCGACCGGCGCCAGTCCCTGCTCTTTGCGCTTTTTATTTTCTGAGGAAAGCAGACCGTCGCGGACATGTCCCGCGTCCGGGAAGGCCTGGATATTGCCGTGGTCTGTGATCGCGATGGCAGGCATGCCCCATTCATAGGCGCGTTTGACCAGATCCTTGCACTCGGAGACCCCGTCCATGTCACTCATTTTCGTGTGACAGTGGAGCTCTACTCTCTTGACAGGTGCATTGTCTACTCTCTTTTTGATAAATCCGGGAATCTTCATGATGCCCTGGATGGAAGAAATAATGACCTCCCTGTCAAAGGTATCCATGACTGCGGCGCCCCTGACCTTGACCCAGGAGCCTTTTCCGATCTGAGCCAGAAGCTCGGCGGCCTTATCAGTCGGCACGAAAACCTTGCAGTAGATCGTATCTGTGAAATCCGTGAGGGAAAATTTGATGATGGTCTTTTCATTGCGGATATCCCGCCGGTCGTTTCCCAGGATCTTTCCGCGTACCACGACTTCCCCGATCTCCCCGATGACGTCAGAAATCGGTATGGCGTCCTTGACAATTTCCTTTCCGTAAATGACATCGGGGTGGGACGACCTGCTGAGGGTATATTCACGCTCCGCATTGCGGCCTCTGCCGTTTTTGCCCCGGAAGCCGTTTTTGCGGTACTGTCCTCCCTGGCCGGAACCATTGGCGGAACCGCCGGGGGAGGCGCTGCCGAAGCTGCTGCGGGAGTCTCCGGAAGACGCGGGTCTGTCTTTCGGGCTGTCTCCGGCCTGGATGCTCCTGCCGGATCTTCCGGCTGAATCCGCTCCCTTTTCAGGAATTCCTGCAGCCTGTGGACTGCCATTGGCTACGGCAGAGATGCCGGCATTCTGATCGTTATTTGCTGGTGAAATTGCCGGATCGTAGTCTGTCCCCGCATAAGATGCGGAAGAAAGGGAATCATTCGTTCCATACTCGTTCTGTCCGGCAGTTCCGCCGCTTCGGTCAACGACACCCGAAAAACCCCTGAATCCGGAGAAAGATTCCCCGGTGCCCGCTTCAACGGAGTCCTGACCGGCTGCCGCCTGTGCAGGGTGCCTGGTATTCCCATTCAGATCCCGGCTTTTGGGCTTCTCCTCCAGATTTACGGTGATCGTGGCGGGAATACCGCAGCGGTCCCGGAAGATTCTGTTGAGCGCCTCCTCCAGGCGGTCCCGAAGCCCCCGGCTGATACAGTTATCCTGCATATGAATATCGATCTCGCCATTCTCTCCGTAAGTGATCCTGGCCTCCCGGAAAACCGCTCCCATGATATGAGAGAAGGAGGAAATCTCGCAGCAGATGGAGTCGTTGTACTCTTCCATCAGCCTGCGCGGAGTATAAAGGGCTGAGAGTCTGTAATGCTCTTCTACATAGACTTTCACCTTGCGCCCGGAAAAGAGCTGCTCTTCCATCTCCTGCTGCATGCGGAACACACGGTCCTTGTGGATCAGATGTTCCGAGTACAGGCAGACTTTGAGCCTTGTACGCTCGCGGTTTGCCGCCAGGCGCTCGACGCTTGTATCTTCAAAATATTCCCTCAGATCCTTCCTGACCCTGAGCTTGGGAAAAACATCAAAAAACGGTTTGGACATATGTCCGAAGCCTCCCCGGGGAACCGGCTGTCCCCCTTTTTTTCCGTAAAATTGTTACTCTAAAAAAGCCGCTGCACATCCGTGTGCAACAGTTCCTCCTCAGAACCGCGGAAGCGGTTCCGGACGGCATCAGCGGAGTCTGTAATCTGCGCAGACAGCCCGGAGATTATTTCCAATTGTCCAGCTCTTCCCTGAGCGCCTCGAGGAGATATTCCTCTTTCATCTTGCGGACGATCCTTCCATGCTTGATCAGAAGTCCTTCGCCGCTTCCGCCGGCTATACCAAGATCGGCTTCCTTTGCTTCTCCGGGTCCGTTGACCGCACAGCCCATGACAGCCACCTTGATATTGAGGTCATAGCCCTGTACCAGGGTCTCCACCTGATTCGCCAGCCCCACCAGATCAATTTTGGTCCTGCCGCAGGTCGGACAGGAGACAACGTCGATACCGCCTTTGCGCAGTCCCAGAGTCCTCAGAATCTTTTTCGCGGACTTGATCTCCTCCACGGGATCGCCGGTCAGGGACACACGGATCGTGTCTCCGATGCCCTGATACAAAATAATTCCGAGTCCGACCGCGGACTTGATGTTGCCGCTGTAAAGCGTGCCGGCTTCCGTGATGCCTACATGCAGGGGATAGTCGGACTTCTGTGCCAGAAGTTCATGAGCGCGGGCACAGGTCAGGACATCAGAAGACTTGATGCTGATGACCATGCGGTCATAATCGCACTCTTCGATCATGCGGACCTTGTCCAGGGCGCTCTCCACGAGTCCCTCCGCAGTGACGCCGCCGTATTTTTCCACCAGGTCTTTTTCCAGAGAGCCGCTGTTGACTCCCACCCGGATCGGAATCTCCCGCTCTTTCGCGCAGCGGACGACAGCCTCGATCTTGTCCCTGCCTCCGATGTTGCCGGGGTTGATGCGGATCTTGTCCGCCCCGTTTTCCATGGCCAGAATTGCCATTCTGTAGTCAAAATGGATGTCTGCCACCAGGGGAATATGGATATTTTTTTTGATTTTACCGATCGCTTCAGCTGCCTCAGCCGTGGGGCAGGTGCATCGGATGATCTCGCAGCCCGCTTCCTCAAGGCGCAGAATCTGTGCGATCGTGGCCTCCGCATCCTCTGTGGGAGTATTGGTCATAGACTGAATCAGAATGGGATTGCCGCCGCCGATCACCCGGTCGCCGATACGGATTACTTTTGTGTGTTCACGAAAACTCATAAATGCCTTCTTTCTTTAATCAATTCGCACTTTATACATTCGAACTTCCATTATTTAAGTAAGAACAATGAGTCACACAGGCATCCCGGCAAAAATGATTTTTGCGGGGATGCCTTCTCATTGCATGTCTCATTGTCAGCGGACAAATTGCATGTCTCATTGTCAGCGGACAAACTTGGATATGTCATTGAACAGTACGAGGATCATCACAAAGATGAGCAGCGCAAATCCGGCCAGATGCACCATCCCCTCCTTTTCCGGAGGAATGGGTTTTCCCCTGACCAGTTCCAGGAACAGGAAGACCAGTCTTCCTCCATCCAGAGCGGGAAGAGGAAGAAGGTTGATGACCCCCAGATTGACTGTGAGCAGGGTCGCAAGACTCAGAAAAGTCAGGATCACTGCAGCGGGGCCGTAGGGGGCAGTCTCCGTATAAGTGTCATCCACTACTTTGACAACACCCACAGGTCCGGAGACATCGTCTTTGGTAAAATGCCCCCTGAAAATGAGACCCAGCGATTTGTAAGTCGCTTTCAGCCAGTAAAAGGTCTCATAAAAACCATACTGAAAGACCTGGACGGGATTGCACTTCATATACTGTCCGGAACCCCGGATCCCGATATAATAGCGGTTATCCTCTTTGTCCAGAATGGGAGTCAGTTCGACCGTATTCTTTTCGCCGTCCCGTTCATAGGTGATGCGGAGGGGTTCTCCGTAATTCATCATGGAGACAAGGGAGACCTCCCGGTAGATGTGAATGGTCTCGCCGTTGATTTTTTTGATCACATCACCCTTTTCCAGTCCCGCCTCCATGGCGGCAGAATCGGGAATGATTTCCTGGATCACGGGAAGATCGGTCCCCGTGAACGCGACCAGTATGACGGAAAAAATAAACCCCAGGATAAAGTTTGCCATGGGTCCGGCGAGGACCGAGGCGATCCGGCTGCCGACAGGCGCGTTGGGGAATGAGTGCTCGTCCATCTGATGTTCTTCTTCGTCATCGAGCCCCTCGAGACCATCATAGATACATGCCCCTCCGATGGGCAGAAGCCGCACGCAGAAGTCCGTCTCCCCGCCCTTTTTCCGGTATAAAACAGGTCCCATACCTATGTCAAATTCCAGTACGCGGATCCCGTTCCTGCGGGCGATAGCGAAATGACCGAATTCATGCGAAATGACGATCACACTGAATATAAGTAAAAAAATAAGTATACTGACTAACATAAATCAAACCTTTTCGGCATCTATAGAGAAAATACAGCCCGGATGTCAGATCCTTGCCATCAGAAGGAAGGACAGATAATAGATGACAGGAGCTGTGAAAATCACACTGTCAAAGCGGTCCATGATTCCGCCGTGGCCGGGAATGAGGTGGCCGTAATCCTTGATGCCGTGATTTCTCTTGATGGCGGACGCAGCCAGGTCACCGGTCTGGCCGATGATACTGCCGCAGATTCCTATGATCAGGAAGACAGGGACGGCGTTGATGCCCGGCTCAAAACGCCTGATCAGGACCGCGATCAGGCAGCTGACCAGCGCGGACCCGGCGATTCCGCCGAGTGCCCCCTCGATCGTCTTCTTGGGGCTGAGCACAGGCGCCAGCTTGTGCCTGCCGATGGCCATTCCGACTGCCAGGGCGCAGACATCGCTCACCGATGAGCAGATGAAGATCAGCAGATAAAGCCAGATTCCGTGGGAGAGGCTTCTGGTCCTGAGCAGGAAGCACATCATGACCGGCACATACAGAAACGCGGCGACAGCGCCGGTGGCATTGGAAGATTTCCTTCGGGGGAAGGTAAACACATAAATTCCCATTGTCAGGAGAAAATCCAGGGAGAGGATCAGCAGGGTCCAGAAATCGGAGGCGCTGACCATACCCGGTGTGTTGACCAGACCGTACCGCCACTCAATAAACATGAGTCCTCCGTAATAGACCACACTGAGGACCAGTCCCGGCCAGGCAATCAGATCAAATCCCTTTTTCTTTTCCTCGACAGCCTTTTTCTTTTTAGAAGAAGCGGACGAACAAAGGATGGACGTCAGCTCATAGTACCCGATGACGCTGCAGAGCATGAGAGCCATGCTCAGGGGATAGGATCCGATCAGGCCAAGACCGATAATTGCAGCGGCGAGGATTACACCGCTGATGATTCTCTCCTTCATGATTAACCTCCGTTGCAGGGCTGCGGCAGATCACTGAGTCCTCTTGGGGACCGGACCCTCTCACGCAGCCGGTGTCTGTTTGGGGCGGCTGTGCGGAACTGCAGCAGCTTCAGACTGTCAGTCCGCCGTATCTGCGCTCACGATGATTGAACGCGTCGATCGCCTTTTCAAGCTCTGCCTTGTTAAAATCCGGCCAGGCCTTGTCGGTAAAATAAAATTCCGAATAAGCCAGCTGCCACAGCAGGAAATTGGAAATGCGCTGTTCCCCGCAGGTGCGGATCAGCAGATCGGGATCCGGGATTCCGGCAGTGTCCAGATGGTCATTGATGACAGTGTCATCAATTTTCGAGGGATCCGACAGCAGTCCTTCTTGCGACGCCCGCTTTATGGCCCGCACGATTTCATCGCGCCCGCCGTAGTTGATGGCTATCTGAAAACCGATCCGGGTATTTGACGCTGTCGCCTGTTCAAGCTCCTCGATGGACTCCTGCAGATCCTTCGACAGCATGGATTTGTCCCCGATCACACGGACACGGACATTGTTTCTGCTGCACCGCTCCAGACTTGTCTTCATATATTTTCTGAGAAGATTCATCAGGGCACTGACTTCCGCTTCCGGGCGGGACCAGTTCTCTGTGGAAAAAGCATAAAGGGTGAGATAACGGATGCCGAGATCCGCCGCGTCCTCCAGAATGGTCTCCGCGACTCTTGCTCCCTGCGTGTGGCCGAAAGTGCGCGGCATACCGCGCTTTTTGGCCCATCGACCGTTTCCGTCCATGATGATCGCCACATGAGCGGGGATGATCCGCTCAGGGACGCTCTCCCCGTTGTTTGCAGCTTTACCTGTAAAAAAACTCATAAACTGTCCTCCTGAAAAAAGAACGCGGATATGTCGATGCAAGAAAACATTCGTCACCGTCGTCACTGCACGGCAGCGAAAAATCCATATAGAATAATACCCGCAGCAGATGCCGCGCCGGATCAATTCATCGGCAGACACCTCCTGCGGGCCGGTTATTCTCTTGCCATCTGCCGCCGGCTTAGACTCCTGTCTGAAAAACCGGCAGACATTTCAATGTCAGAAGGGAAGATCAGACTGTCATAATCTCTTTGGTCTTCTCTTCGATCGCCTTGTCAATCTTTTTGACAAATTTATCTGTCACTTTGGTCAGCTCATCCTGAAGCTCCGCAACGACATCTTCAGATACATCTTCTGCCTTTTTGAGCTTCTTGAAGGCTTCATTTCCGTCGCGGCGGATATTGCGGAGAGCAACCTTGGCTTCCTCGCCCATTTTCTTGACATCTTTGGAGAGCTGTTTACGGCGCTCACCGGTCAGCTCAGGGAAGATCAGCCTGATACTGGTTCCGTCAGTGGAAGGATTGATGCCGATATCGGAAGCTGCGATGGCGCGGCTGATTTCCTTGACCATCTTCTTCTCCCAGGGGGCGATCTGAATGATTCTGGCTTCAGGGACGGAGACATTCGCGAGCTGCTGGATCGGCGTCGGCGATCCGTAATAGTCGACACGGATCTTGTCGAGGACATGCGGATTCGCGCGTCCTGCGCGGACGGCCTGAAGGTCAGTCTCAAGATGAGACAGTGTCTTTTCCATCTTTTGTTCGTAAGGCGTGACTCTCTCGCTGCTCATGGTTGTTTCCCCTTTCTGGATAAAATAATCAGGAATTGTTCTTCTGGATTGTCTGTGTATCAGATGACAGCCCGGAGTATCCATGTAAAAAAGGTGTACCCGGCTGAAAAATACCTGCTGAGAGATATATACGGTATCTGCTGAGCAAGGTCAGAGGATGACCGCTTCCGCGTCAGGCAGTGATAGTAGTCCCGACAAAATCTCCGCCGGCCGCCCGCACGATACTCTGCTCAGCCTGAAGAGCGAAGATCCGCATCTCCATCTTGTTCTCTTTGGCGAGGACGGAGGAGGTCATGTCGACTGCCTGGAGATTGCGCTCGACAACTTCCTCATAGGTCAGATGATCAAAGCGCCTGGCGTCAGGGTTCTTGTTGGGATCTGAATCGTAGACCCCGTCGACATTTTTGGCCATGAGGATCATATCGGCGTCGACTTCCACCGCGCGGAGTACGATGCCCGTATCTGTGGAAAAATAAGGATGCCCGGTACCTCCGGCAAAGAAGACAACGGTCCCTTCTTCCAGACACTTGACAGCGCGGTCCTTGGAAAAAAGCTCCGTGAAGGCTCCGCACACAAAGGGAGTCATGACCTGAGTCTGAAGACCCGCTCCGCGGAAGATCTCCGACACATAGATGCAGTTCATGACCGTGGCCAGCATGCCGATCTGATCGGATTTGACTCTGTCAATCTCATTGCCGGTCCTGCCGCGCCAGATATTGCCGCCTCCTGTGACGACTGCGATCTGGTGGCCGGCGTCGCAAAGCGTCTTGACCTGCTGTGCGATACCCGCGATCACCTGCTCATCATACAGTTTGACAGCGCCTTTGGCGTTGCGCATGACACCATCGTTTTCGCCGGCAAGCGCCTCGCCGGAAAGTTTCAGGACTATTCTGCTCATAATGTAATTCCCTCGTTATTGTAATCGACTATCACAGACCCTGTAGAAAACAGTATATCATTTTGAACTCCGCCGTGCAAGAAAACCTTGCCGCCGGGAAGCTGCCGGGAAGGCTGCTGACAGACTGCCGGACATTCCTGATTATTCCCTGATTATTTCCTGATCATTTCTGGGAAGCCCTTTTTCTGAGCTTGGAGTCCAGAATCTTTTTGCGCAGACGCAGATGATGGGGAGTCACTTCCAGAAGCTCGTCAGTATCTACATATTCAATAGCCTGTTCCAGACTCATGATCTTGGGCGGTACCAGGCGCAGAGCTTCGTCTGCGCTGGAGGAACGGGTGTTGGTCAGGTGTTTGGTCTTGCAGACATTGACATCGATGTCGACCGCCTTGCTGCTCTGTCCCACGATCATGCCGGCGTAGACCTGCTCGCCGGGTCCGATGAACATCTGACCGCGGTCCTGAGCCCCGAAAATGCCGTAGGCGACAGCCGTGCCCGCCTCAAAAGCAATCAGGGAGCCGGTCTTGCGGTAGGAAATATCTCCCTTATAGGGGGCGTAGCTGTGGAAAATCGTGTTCATGATCCCGTTGCCCTTGGTGTCTGTCATAAAATCACCTCTGTAGCCGATGAGGCCGCGGGAGGGAATCATAAAGGTCAGACGGGTGTAGTCGCCCTGGATGGAAGTCATATTGACCAGCTCGCCCTTGCGCTCGCCCAGCTTCTGGATGACATTGCCCGCAAACTCTTCGGGAACATCGATGATGCACTCTTCGATGGGCTCAAGGCGCTTTCCTTTTTCATCGTAATGATAGATGACCTCGGCCTTACTGACGGAGAATTCATAGCCCTCGCGGCGCATGGTCTCGATAAGAACCGACAGATGCAGTTCTCCGCGGCCGGAAACCTTGAAGGACTCGGTCGTATCAGTATCCTCTACGCGCAGGGAGACATCTGTATTGAGTTCTCTGTAAAGACGGTCGCGGATGTGACGGCTGGTCACATACTTGCCGTCTTTGCCGGCGAGGGGGGAATCATTGACATTGAACGTCATGGCGATCGTGGGCTCCGAGATCTTCTGGAACGGAATCGCCACCGGGCTTTCAGGAGCGCAGATGGTGTCGCCGATATGCAGATCGTCGATTCCTGAGATCGCGACAATAGAACCGATCCCTGCCTCCTGGACTTCCACGCGCTTGAGCCCCTCAAACTCATAGAGCTTGCTGACCTTGACCTTACGCTTCATCTCGGGATTGTGATGGTTGACAATGACGCACTCCTGCCCGGTGCGGATCGTTCCGTTGTCCACTTTGCCGACGCCGATTCTGCCGATATATTCATTGTAATCAATGGTGCTGATCAGCATCTGTGTGCCCGCTTCGGGATCTCCTTCAGGAGCGGGAATATAGTCTACTATTGTCTCAAACAGAGGCTTCATGCTGGCTCCGGGACTTCCCAGATCCAGAGTCGCGATGCCGGACTTAGCGGACGCGAAAACGAAGGGACAGTCGATCTGTTCATCGCTGGCGCCCAGGTCCATCAGCAGCTCGAGCACTTCATCGATCACCTGAGTAGGTCTCGCGCCGGGACGGTCGATCTTGTTGATGCAGACAATAACGGGCAGATCCAGAGCCATGGCCTTGGAGAGGACAAAACGGGTCTGAGGCATAGGACCTTCGAAGGCGTCCACGACCAGGACGACACCGTTGACCATCTTCAGAACACGTTCGACCTCGCCGCCGAAGTCAGCGTGTCCGGGTGTATCCACGATATTGATCTTTGTACCTTTATAATAGACAGCAGTGTTTTTGCTCAGGATGGTGATACCCCTCTCTCTCTCGAGATCGTTGGAATCCATGACTCTCTCCTGCACTGCCTGATTTTCACGGAAGACACCGCTCTGCTTCAGCAGGCCGTCCACCAGGGTGGTCTTGCCGTGATCGACATGGGCAATGATCGCTACGTTTCTAATATCTTCTCTTCTTTTCTTCATGTATTAAACACTCCTGATAAGTCCCTGACATGTTTCGTACAATTCATTTTCTCAAAACTGCAGTATAGCATTGCGTGGGAAAGGACGCAACAATAATATAAGCTGAATCGTATGGACGAATAGTCCTTTTTTCAGGCCATCCGCTTCAAGTCAACCCCTGCGGATTCAATCCACACGCTGCTTCGCGCACACCCCTCTCCCGCATCTCTTTAATCATTGTTTATTAATTTATCAATTTTTAATTGTGTCCAATCTTCATGCCTATTGACAAGGAGGACTGCCGGTGCTATTATCACAAAAAAATTATTAGCACTCAATGCGGTTGAGTGCTACCAAATCCGGAGTTCTGTTCATCCGCGGGGTAAACTCACGTGCTCCGCGCTGTCAGGAAAAGGAATATTGAGTTCATTCATTTCTGAATATAGGAGTTGTATTGTAGTTATATTTATAGTTTTAAAATAGTTTAAAAAATTCTATTTTATTATTTAGAAAAATTCTATTTAAAAAGGTCTATTTAAAAGTTTTTAAAAGTAATTAAGAAGGAGAAAAACTAAATGACAGTTGTTCCCGTTTATAATGTCATCATCGTTCCCGATTCGAATATCTTTTTTGCGATCGATGCTTATAAAAAAATGACAGGGCGCGCGCCTTTTGAAGGCGAGAAGGTCATTCTGATGATGCTCCGCGCCAATGACAGCAGAGAGGATCTGGAGAAAGACAGCTTCTACCCCATCGGAGTCTCGGGTGTGATCACCGAGGTCAACGCAGGCGGCTATCTGGTCATCCGGACCCACGGGCGTGTGCATTTTGATGAAATCACCGTTTACAGTGACCACACGATTGAGCTTTCTGTTTCCCGTAAGCCCGATGAGGATGATCTGGACCCCGCTTATGAGGCGGACCGTCTCGAAAAGCTCAAAAAGGTCGTCATCGAATACACCTCACAGTTTCAGTGGGGCACGCTGACAAGAGCCTATGCGGAACAGTGGACCAACATCGGTGAGATCGCTTCGCTCATGTCTCCCTGGCTGGGCATCAGCAATGAGGATAGATATGCCCTCCTTGCCGAGGACTCCCGCAAGGCCAGAAGTGAAGCGATGGAAAAGATCCTCTATGAGAACCTGGAACAGTTCCATGTCAACAATGAGGCCAGGAATGCCCAGGAAGAGGGTTACCAGAAAGTCTACCGTGAACAGGCGATCAAAAAACAGATCGAGTATCTCCAGAAAGAACTCGATGAGATGCACCCTGAAAATATCACGGATGTCCGCCGCTTCCAGGTCAAGATCGAGGAATCCGGCATGAACGAGACTGCCCGCAAAGAGGCAGACAAAGTCCTCAACCGCTACAAACAGGAGGGCCAGAACAGCCCCGAATCCGGCATGCTCTACGATTATCTGGACTTTATCACCGGTCTGTCCTGGAAAAACGAGGATGCCCAGGAAATCGATCTCGACGAGGCTGAGGCCGTGCTGGAGGAGGATCATTTCGGACTGAAAAAGGTCAAGGAGCGCATCATTCAGCAGATCGCTGTGATGAATCTGAAAAAACAGCAGTCAGGTTCGATTCTCTGCTTTGTCGGAGCACCCGGCACCGGCAAGACCAGTATCGGACAGAGTATCGCCAGGGCACTCCACCGCAAGTATACCCGTGTAAGCCTTGGCGGTGTGCGCGACGAAGCGGATATCCGCGGGCACAGACGCACTTACATCGGAGCCATGCCCGGCAGGATCATGGACGGCATTCAGAAGAGCGGCGTCTCCAATCCTGTCATGGTGCTCGATGAGATCGACAAGCTCTCCGTCTCATACAACGGGGATCCTGCAAGTGCTCTTCTGGAAGTACTCGATCCCGAACAGAACAGTACTTTCACCGATCACTACATGAACGCGCCCTACGACCTGTCCAACGTCCTCTTCATCTGCACAGCAAATACGCTGGAGACCATTCCCGAGCCCCTGCTCAACAGGATGGAGGTCATTCAGTTCCAGGGCTATACAGCAACAGATAAACTGCAGATCGCCAAGAGGCATCTGCTGCCCAAGGCACTCCAGGCAGTCGGCATCAGCGCGGACCAGATCGAACTCTCGGATGACATGATCAGACTGATCATCTCCAATTACACCCAGGAGGGAGGCGTCCGCGGCCTGCGCAAACGTCTGGAGACCCTCTGCCGGGCCTCCGCAGTGAGGATCGTACGCGGCAAGGGGGAAAAGGTCATCGTGACCAAAGAGAATCTCCGCGACTATCTCGACATGCACCCTGTCTATCACAAGATGGTCAAGGAAAAAGCCAATCCCGGTATCGTCACCGGACTGGCCTGGACAGCGGCCGGCGGTGAAATTCTCTATATTGAGACTCTGCTCACCAAGGGCAAGGGTGAGATCCTGATCACCGGCCAGCTCGGAGACGTCATGAAGGAATCCGCCCGCATTGCGGTCACACTGGTCAAGTCCCTTTTCCCTGAAAAGGCTGAGATTTTCGAGGAGAATGACCTCCACATCCATGTTCCGGACGGCGCAACTCCCAAGGACGGTCCTTCGGCGGGTATTACCCTGACCACCGCCCTCTCCTCTCTTGTCACAGGTATTCCGGTGCCTCCCAATATCGGTATGACAGGCGAAGTATCCCTTCAGGGAGGCGTGAACCCGATCGGCGGACTTCCGGAGAAACTCCTGGCAGCCCAGCGGGCAGGCGTGAAACGCGTCTTTATCCCTGCCGACAACGTAGACGACCTCAGGGATGTCCCTCAGGAAGTCAAGGAGAATCTCGAAATCACTCCTGTGGAGGAAGCCGTTGAAGTGCTGCGCACTCTCGGCATCCTGAAGTCATAAGACGGTGCCTCTGATCAGGCGCTTCCTGTGAAAACCCGCTTCGCGAATCACAGAAAGAAAACCCGCTTCG
>JAUNEM010000011.1:0-3913 GCA_030525515.1 Eubacteriales bacterium | reverse complement strand
TCGGGAAATACAGCAAAAACCCCGCTTCGGGAAATACAGGAAAAACGCTGAGGAAAAAAACTGACCAGAAATAATAAACGCTGAAGTACAGTGCTCAACCCGGAAGGGAATTGGCTGTACTTCAGCGGTTTTTTTGTTAATCACTATTTTTAATGGCTCTACACATAATTGTATAGGGGCCGGATTGAATTAAAAGGTTTTGATTTAATCATCCGGGTATCATCCGGGGATGAAAGCGGATGGCCGGACATGATTTACATGGGGCTTCCGAAGAGGGTTTCGCTGAGCATCCTCTGGTTTTCTTTGGGATCGTCGGAGACAACAAATAAACGTGAATAATGGTACTCATCATCAAAAGTCAGACGCATCTGATACCATTTCGCGCCGCCGTGTACTGAAGAGGAGACACCTTCGTTATCAAATCCAAATCTGGAGTAATACTCGATCATGTTTTCCTTACAGGCGAGGACAACGCCCTTGCATCCCCTGCTGTCGGCTTCATCGATCACACGGCGAAGCAGCCAGGCAGCAAATCCCTTTCTCCGGTATTCGGGCAGTGTGCAAACGGTGGTGATCATCAACCAGTCCCCGTCCGGCTTATGGAAGGAAGTATCCGCGTACATTTCGTCAATCAGATCCGGTTCCATGGTAATGAGACCGGCCACAAAACAGACAAAATCCCCATAGTCGTCAAAACCGAGCCAGATGCAATCCGGAAAGGTATTCAATCTCCCGGCAAGCCTGTCTCTGTCGGCTGCCTCTGTAGGCGGAAAACAGACAGCTTCCATAGAAGTTATCTGATCAAGATCACTTTCTTTTGCTTTTCTGATAAACATTTTTCCTCCTCTTATTCCTACTGTAATAAAGAAGAATAAACAACCGGACACCGCAGGTGCGGTGTCCGGCTTTCCAGTCTTGTTCCGACCGACTTATCCTTTACATTTGATACATTGTCTTTGCGAAGGGCTTGAGAATAAAATAGAATCTGCGGCCCTTTTCCTTGCCGTAGTGCTTCTGGAGCGCATAGCGAAGGGAATTCAGATTGTTGAGCTTTTCTCTGACATTCAGAAGATATTCAGATATGTCCGAAGGGTACTCGCCCGAGTAATCACTGCGGGCAAAAATGATTTCGCAGTAATACGCGAATTTTTGTTTGAGATCGGGTTTCAGCACAGGCAGGGAGCGTGTGTTGTTCTTGATGGAAAGGTAGATATCTTTTCCCTGATCGCCGTAGAAAGTTGCCAGCTGATTGTGGAGTTCCGCCAGATTGTCAGCGCCTATACAGGCGACAATTCTGGAGATTTCTTCATCACCGGGAACCGGCAGGACCTCAGGAGCGCTTCCGTCGGTCTCAGCGGTTTCGCTTTCGTCCGCCGCAGCGGCTTTCCTGGTCTTTCCTGAATTCTTTTTCTCTTCAGTACCTTCAGTGTCCTCAGCCTGTTCCTGCTTTTTGGAGCCGGACTTTGATCTGCGGGATCTTGACCTGCGGGATTTGGAGCGTTTAGAGCTGTCCGAAGAGGAATCTTCCCTGGTACCGTCAGGTTCACCTGTTTCGGCCTCTTCCGCCTCTGCTCCTGCTGCATTTCCGGACTCGTCCGGAACGTCTGCAGCTGCCTCCGTCTCAAGTTCAGAGACCTCAGCTGTCGGGTTCAAATCCGAAATGGATGCTGTCTCTTCATGTGCGGGAGACAGAACCTTCCGGCCGGCGGATGTCTCAGCCAGGTCCGTGACCGGGGAATCACCGCTTTCGGCAGAAGACTCATTCGTTTCCCCTGTCATGACGGTCTTTTCGGCGGTCATTTCATCGGGAGATCCTGCAAAATCTTCATCTGAAGGGATTTCGTCAGACTCTGCTTCCTCATCGGAGAGCGGAGCCCCGTCTTCCACTGCCGCGTGCTCCACAAGCTGCGATCCTGCTCCAAAGACATTGCCTTCAGGCAGAACATCGGTATCTTCTATACCCGTGGAATCAGCTGTGTCCTTTACAGAAGAATCGGGGATTTCATATTCCCGTTCCCCGTATTCCGAATCCTCATATTCAGAATCCCCCGTTTCGGGATTCTCGGATACTGAAAGTTCATCTTCCGGGTTCCATTCATCCCGGACATATTCACGGCCGTCTCCGGTGTCATCCATATCATCATAGGCGACAGATGAACCGGCTTCTTCCTCCATGTCGGAATCAACCGGATCGAATTCCGGATCGTAAACGGAATCTTCCGCTTCTTCAGCTCCATCAAACGGCTCATCGTTAAAATCATCGGATTCCGGCTCTGCTGCGGTTTCAGCGTCTCTGAGCACCGGCCGGGAAGGCCTTACATCCTGACTTTCGGATGAACCGGCAGAGACAGATGATGCAGCTGTTTCTATATCGGTATCCGGCCTTGCATCTGATTTTGCGGAAGAGCTGATGGAAGGTCTGAAGCGATCGGGAGAATTTCTCTGCTCCAGATCCTCTTTCCTGCGTCTCTCAAGATTCTTGCACTCTTTGCCTGTAATACGTTTGACCGATTTCCTGTTGCGTTTCCAGTATTTGACGGCTGCGTCAAAGCCTGTGTCATTTGTCACGATCACAAAGCTGTCGCCCTCGTTCTGGCTGATTTGATAACCGAGCTCGGTGACAAGCTGGAAATCAAGAGCGTTGGTGCCTTCATAGCACTTGATGAAGGTCACTTTTCTGTCGGATTCTTTCAGTCTGATCAGACTGTCATAACTCATATGCGGACTGTTTCTTGTATAAAAAACAATCAGTTCAGTCTGTTCAGCGGGAAGATCTAAAAGCGAGATCCAGAAATCACCGACATTTTCGCTGTCTATAAAATATCGTACTGTCATACACAATCCCTGATCGGTCGGAACTCAGAAATTATAACATGAACATATAAATGTACGCAATCCGTTTTTCCTGAAGGGGTGGAAGGCGTAATTCCTGAAATGGAGGAAGACGTTGAAAGGCGGCGGCAGGCAGCCAAAAGTCATTTCTCCATATGAACATGTACCTGGGGGAAGGGGATACTGATCCCTGCCTCGTCGAACTTCAGCTTCACAGCCTCTGTTACAGCCCATTTGACAGAGAGGAAGGAAGCTGAGGGGACATAACAGTTCATCCCTATATTGACAGCGCTGTCTCCCAGACTGTCCACAAATACATCCGCCGGAGGGTCCGCCAGGATCTCCGGTGTGTTCCTGCTGATCTCCAGCAATATATTTTTTGCCAGAAGAATATCAGAGTCATAGCTGATTCCGATCACCAGATCCAGACGGCGGATCGGATTTTCTCCGCAGTCTGTAACCGCGCAGTTGGAAATCATACTGTTGGGAATCGTGAGGACACGGTTATCCTTAGTGGTGATCTTCGTATAGACCAGTCCGATCACGGATACGGTACCCTCGCCATAATCACAGACAATGTAGTGGCCTACCCGGAAAGGATGCATGAGCAGGATCAGAATACCGCCTGCCACGTTGGCCAGGCTCCCCTGCAGGGACATGCCGATTGCCAGCATGAGTGTTCCGAGCACGGTCACAATGGACGCTGTGTTGATTCCCAGCTGTCCCAGCACCATGAAGATGAGCAGGATATTGAGGAAGATTTCCAGTCCTGAGACCAGAAATCTGATCAGACCAACATCCGACTGTGTCTTCTCCAGGGTTTTCTGGAACATGTGGCGAAGCAGCTGGATCAGCTTTCTGCCGACCAGGATAATGATCAGACAGACTATGAGATTGAAAGCCAGAGACCTGATCCCGGGAAGAAGATCCAGAAAAAACTGCTTCAAATTTGATATAGTCAGATCCGAAGGCTCAATCGGCTCTAACTGCTCGAGCTGATCGAGCGGTGTACTCTCCGCGGCAGTGGTGATAAGACCGGGCATATAACCTCCTGTTCATTATCTAAAATCATCATGATTCA
>JAUNEM010000112.1 GCA_030525515.1 Eubacteriales bacterium | reverse complement strand
CCTTTCTCAAAACCCTCCATCAGGCCGTGTCAAAAAAGCTTTTATCTCTGTTTCCAGAGCGAGGGGGAGAAGAGCAGGAGCATGGGATAGAGTTCCAGTCTTCCTGCCAGCATGTCAAACATCAGCACAAACTTGGAGGCAAGCGACAGGTGGCCGAAGTTGGCCGTGGCGCCCACCGCCGAGAGGCCGGGGCCGATATTATTGAAGGTCGCCGCCACTGCGGTGAATACTGTCTCCAGACTCTGGTCCCCGTCAAACAAGGTGACCAGCAATACGGAGGAGCAGAAAATGACCACATAGATGCCCACGTACATGATGACAGAGCGCACCGTCTCGCTCTCAACGGGCTTGCCGTCCATATGCACGGAGGTGACCGCCCTGGGGTGGATATAGTGGTGGATCTCCTGAAGTCCCGCCTTGACCAGGATGACGATACGGGAGACCTTGATACCACCGCCGGTGGAGCCCGCGCAGGCGCCTATGAACATGATCAGGACGAGCAGGCAGCGGGAATACTGCGGCCAGAGGTCAAAGTCCTGAGTGGCATAACCGGTCGTCGTGATGATGGAGCCGACCTGGAAAGCCGCGTGGTGAAAGGCCAGAAAGACGTTGTCAAACATCCTGGCGATGTTGATCGTGATCGTGACAACACTGAAGGCGATGATCAGAAAATACCAGCGTACCTCGGTGAGTCTGAAGGCTTCCTTTTTGTCTTTTCCGAGAAAAAGGAAAAAGTAGGCGTTAAAATTGACACCGAAAAGGATCATAAAGACTGTGATGATCCCCTGCTGGAGGAGGGGGTAGCTCGCCACGCTGTCCGCCAGGACGCCGAAGCCTCCGGTACCTGCAGTGCCGAAGCTGAGGCAGAGGGTATCAAAGAGGGGCATGCCCGCCAGAAGAAGCAGGACGATCTCGGTGACAGTCATTCCGAAATAAATCAGATAAAGGATCTTTGCCGTGTCGCGGATCTTGGGCACGAGCTTGCCGACTACAGGGCCGGGGCTCTCCGCCCTCATCATGTGGATCTGGTTTCCCATCCTGCGTCTGCGGGCAGGCATGATGGCGAGCACGAATACAATGACACCCATGCCCCCGACCCAGTGGGTGAAGCTTCTCCAGAACAGGCTGGCATGGCTCAGGGCTTCGACGTCAGCCAAAATACTGGAACCGGTCGTTGTGAAACCGGAAATTGTCTCAAACAGGGCATCCGGGTAACTGGGAATATCTCCGCAGAGTACAAAGGGAAGTGCTCCGCAGATACTGATCACGATCCATACCAGCGCGACGCTGATAAATCCCTCCTTTGTGTAAAACTCCGTGTCCGATTCGCCCCTGAAATTGATCAGGAAGCCGATCAGATAGTAAGCTATTGCCATGCCCAGATAAATCAGGCCCTCTCTTTCGCGATAGACCAGTCCGGTGAGCGCCGGAAGCAGAAGGAAGATCGCCTCGAACTTCATAACCAGCCCGGTCGTTTTCCGAATAATGGAATAATTCATAACTATTGCACCTCTTGTCAGGATAATCTATATTCCGCAGCTGCCGTCTTGGAAAGGTGTGGCTGTTATCGGTGTTACCGGTCCTGCCGGTCACACAAAGGCCCGATGAAGCCGGTAACGCATGATCCCGGTCACACAAAGGCCCGATGAGGCCGGTAACGCCAGATTCCTATTCACCTCTGCCCGGGCACGGTGTGCGCATCCTGCAGAATATCGCGGACATCCTGGAAGCCAATCTGTTTGGTCACAATGATCACTCTGTCATCCACTTCGATCATGGTCTGACCATTGGGGATGATGACCTGGTGGTTTCTGTAAATGCAGGCGACCAGTACTCCCTTTTTCAGAGGCAGTCTGGAAAGAGGGATTCCGATGACGGGGGATCCCGCCTGGATCAGGAATTCCAGAGCCTCGGCCTTGCCTTCGATAATGTTGTACAGAGTCTCCACATTGCTTCCGATTGAATTTTCCATCGCGCGTACGTAGCGGACAATGTATTCCGCCACTATGTGCTGGGGATTCAGGATACTCCCCAGATTCATATCGCCGATAATATCGTCGTAATTGATACGGTTGATCTTGGTGATCAGCTTTACATCTTTTTTGGACGCTCTTCGGGCGTACAGAGAGAGGAAGATGTTTTCCTCGTCCATTCCGGTCAGGCTCACGAAAGACTCACAGTTCTCGATTCCCTCCTCCAGAAGGACATTCTGGTTGGCGGCATCTCCGCATATGACATTGGCTTCGGGGAGCTCATCGCTCAGCATTTTGCATCTCCGAGGATCCTTGTCGATGATCGTGACCCTGATATTGCTTTCAAGCAGAATTTTTGCCAGATAGAAACAGATCGTGCCTCCGCCTATGATCATGCAGTTGGCGACGCTCCTGCTCTTGAGGCCGACCTTCTCGACGAAGGAACGGGCATTCTTGCCGCTGGCTACGACGCTGATCGTATCTCCTGTCTGAAGTCTGAAGGAGCCGTCGGGGATCGTGACGTCGTGGTTGGGTCCGCGCTCAACCGCGCAGACGAGGACATCTCCTCTGGCGGAACCTGAAATTTCGGCGAGCGTTCTCCCGTTCAGGGCCGACCCCTCGATGACAGGGAACTTCAGCAATTCGATATGGCCGCGGGCAAAGGGCTCGATTTTGATCGCCGAAGGGAATTTCAGAAGCCTGGAGGCCTCAATCGCTGCCGCGTACTCCGGGTTGACTGCCAGGGACAGGCCGAGTTCTTCCCTGATAAAGCCGATCTCGCTGTTGTAGATCGGGCTTCTCACACGGGCAATCGTGCTGCAGTTACCTGCCTTTTTGGCGATCAGGCAGCACAGCAGGTTCAGCTCATCCGAATCCGACGCGGCGATCATCAGATCCGCGTCCTCGACGCCGACTTCCTTCTGGACGGCATGGCTTCCGCCGTTGCCGACTACGCCGATGACATCACAACTGCTGGACACTTCGTTGACTACCTGCTGGTTCACATCGATAACGCTGACGTCATGTCCTTCTTCACTGAGCTGTCTTGTAAGGGCAGAACCCACTTTACCACAGCCGACTACGATAATTTTCATGTTTCCTCACAATCCGAGCGTCTACCGACAAAGGTCTTCCTGTTCCGCGTCTTTTCCTGCCGCCGGGCGGACAAGTGGTCCGAGTCCGCTCGCGTGCAGGGCTTTTCTGAAGGCCCGCAAGGTATTGTCTGTTTCTCCGTGCGAAAAATCCTGCTTCTCCGTGCGAAAAGTCTTTGCTTCTCCGTGCGAAAAGTTCCGCCTGCCGGCGCAAATGGGGCGCCACGCTCTGATGCGCCCCGCGCCTGCAGAGAACCCGGAAAGACAGGCGCGAATGACCTTTATCTCCCCCCTATACTCCTTCTGTTTTTGTCTTTAAGTCAGAATCCCTTTTTCAGGCCTGTTTCCAGGTCCTCATAATATTTCCCGCCTCCGCGGGCGCGTCCAGTTCCATGCGGATCAGTTCCCCGGGGTGAGGAGCGTCGGGCACAGGTTCCCCCTCTTCGTTCCACATTCCCAGAACCCTTGCCTGCAGGTCTGTTCCGTCCGGTCTCATAATCTCGATGACATCTCCGACGGCAAATTTGTTTTTCTGGCGGAAGGTCACAAGTCTGCGCTCTCCTGCCTGCGGATTCCTATCCGACGGTGCTGCGAATCCCTGCGTGCCCATGCCCGCCGGTGCCGCGAATCCCTGCGTGTCCATGCCCGCCGGCTGCGCGTCCTCTATGATGCCCAGGAACACCGCGTCGCTGGCATAGGTATTGTCTGTATAGACCATAGAAAGGGTGTCGGGTCTCCCGAAGTAAAAGCCTGTCGTGAAGTCCCTGTAGGTACACTTCCTGATCTCACGCATATACCAGTCCATCCCGGCTTTGTATTTCTCATCGCTCTCAAGATAGTCATCGATCGCGCGCCTGTAGGCCCTTGTGATGGAGGCGACATAGAGGGCCGTCTTCATGCGTCCCTCGATCTTGAGGCTGTCAACTCCCGCCTTTGCAAGTTCAGGCAGATGTCCGATCATGCAGAGATCCCTGGAGTTGAAAATATAGGTGCCCCTCTCATTTTCTTCGATGGGAAAATATTCCCCGGGTCTGCTCTCTTCCGCCACCGCGTATTTCCATCTGCAGGGATGCGTGCAGGCGCCCCGGTTGGCGTCTCTGCCGGTAAACCATGCCGACAGCAGGCATCTGCCCGAATAGGAGATGCACATAGCTCCGTGAATAAACGCCTCGATCTCCAGATTCGCCGGAGTCCGCTCACGAATCTGAGCAATCTCATTGAGAGAGAGCTCCCTGGCGCAGACCACACGTGCCGCCCCCATTCTGTGCCAGAAGCGGAAGGTCTCGTAGTTGGTGTTGTTAGCCTGTGTGGAGATGTGGACAGGAATGTCGGGACAGTACTCTCTGGCGAGAGCGAACATTCCCGGGTCAGCCACCAGAACCGCGTCCGGTCTGATTTCCTGAAGGAATTCAAAATAGGAGGCGGCCTGCTCGAGGTCCTGATTGTGCGCATATATGTTTGCGGCGACATGTACCTGAACACCCCGCTCGTGGGCATAACGGATTCCTTCCCTCATATCCTCCGGGCTGAAATTCCTTGCCTTTGCGCGCAGGCTGAAGGCCTCGCCGCCGATATATACCGCGTCCGCCCCGAAATTGACCGCCGTGCGGAGCACTTCGAGATCCTTCGCAGGGATCAGAAGCTCGGGTTTGACTCGACTTGTATTCCATCTTTTTTCCATAGGACTATAAAAAATATTCTCTTTGATATTCTCTGTATTTTTATTTCACAACTAAACAATAAAATTCAAGACTCGCCCGCGAGTCTTGCGTGCGTATCCCGCGACTGTTATCTGAAGCCATGGGTATTGCGCGATGAAAAATAAAATAAGATGCCGAAAATTAAAAGACTGCTCAGGTACCGGCTCAGGTACCGGACTGCCTGAGGCACACCGCCGCTCCGTCTCCCGTGGGCAGAAGGAGTGTCTCCAGGGAGGGTTCCTCCGCCAGTGCGCGCACATATTCTCTCATGCGGCTGTGGATCGTCCGGTTTCTGCGGGTGACCGCAAAGCGGGAGGACAATACGTCTCCCTCCTGCAGGATGTTGTCTGTGATCAGGATCCCGCCGGCGCGCAGAAGGCGCAGGACCTCCGGCAGAAAGCGGATGTACTGACCCTTGGCTGCGTCCATGAAGACCATGTCAAAGGAAGCATCCTCTCTGATCTCCCTCAGTACCTCTGCGGCGTCGCCCTCCAGAACTTCGATGGCTGATCCGAACCGGGCAGTATTCTCTCCCCCTGCAGCGTCTCGTGAGGAATCCTCCGCAGCTTCGAGGCAGTTTCCAAACCGGGCAATATTCTCTCCCGCTGCGGCCTGTGAGGGTTCCGCAGCTTCGAGGCAGTTTCCGAACCGGGCAATATTCTCTCTCGCCGCCGCTGCCCGCGCAGGGTCTTTTTCGATCGTGACGATCCTGCAGCCGGCAGGCGCATAATATTGCATGAAAAGCGCCGAAAAGCCCACCGCTGTCCCCACTTCGAGAATGCGCATCGGCTTTTTCAGCTTGATAAAAAATCGAATCAGATTGCGGGTCTGAGGCCTTATAATGGGAACTCTGTCCGCGATTGCCTCCTCTTCGAGGCGCCGCAGATAGTCCGGTCCCGGGGGTGTCATGGCTTCTATAAATATTTCCATGCGCTGCGGGTCGACGATTGTCTCCGCGAAATGCTCCCGCTCCGCAATGCCGGTTTCCTGTCGAGGCAGACCTGTACCCGGCTCCGCAAAGCCGGCCTCTTCCCGATGCATGCCGGCATGCAGCTCCGCCTCCTGTCCGTCCGCGGATGGAATCCGCCGGTCAGAACTGGCCCCAGACATCTTTGTTCTCCTTCTGCGTTTCGGAGCTTCCGTCCACGTCGCTCTCAGTCCCTGTCTCCCCGCTGCCTTCCTGTCCTTCTGTCTCAACGGCAGGCATTTTTGACAGCTTTTCCAGCATCTGTTCCATTGTCATGTCCGAAGACAGGATAAATGTGCCGGGCAGGATACTCTCATCAAAACCTGAAAGCTTTGCCTTGACTGCGAAAGTGATTCCGCTGCTGATCAGATCCTGCTTCTCAAGGATTCTTCCGACCGCAAAGGCGGAAGAAGCGTCCGCCTCCGTGATCGTGACCATTTCGCTGTGGGCAAATCCCGGACGGTCAAGGCTCTCATCCACAAAGAGCTTGTGCCCCTCGTGATAGGCCCTGCCCGCCCATGTGACAATAAAAAACGCGCACACGATCGGGATGAGATAGATCACGATGCCCAGAGCACCTTCCATGATCCCTACAAATTCAGATCCTCTTTTCATTCCTTCACTCCCATCCCTTCTCTCTACATTACAACATTACAGGCTCCGGGATCGCAGGCAGGGTACACTCCCTGTCCGGTCATACCTCGAGTATCATGGGCAGGATCACCGGCCTGCGCTGTGTCTTCTTCCAGAAAAAGTCGCTCAGGCTGTCCTTGACCGCATTCTTGTACCGGTTCCAGTCTGTGGATCCCGACTCCTGGCACTGGAGGATCGAGTCCTCCGCGACCGCCGCGGCGCCTGTCATCAGGTTATCGGCCTCTTTGATATAAACAAAACCGCGGGAGGTGATCTCGGGGCCGGAAACCAGCCTGCAGCTGCCGGACTCGAGGGCGAATACAATGATCACGATGCCGTCCTCCGCCAGGTGCTGGCGGTCCCTCAGAACCACATTTCCGACATCTCCGACTCCGAGGCCGTCGACAAGAATATTGCCGACCTGGACCTTCTCCCGGACTGCCGCTCCGTCCTCACTGAGCTCGAGGACATCTCCGGAGCCCAGAATAAAGATATCGTCTTTCTTATATCCCAGATCACGCAGAAGCTTTGCCTGTGCCTTAAGGTGGCGGAATTCGCCGTGCACGGGAATCGCGTATCTGGGCTGTACCAGATGGTAGATCAGTTTGACGTCTTCCTGGCAGGGGTGGCCGGACGCGTGGACATCCTGGGAAATGACGTCCGCTCCTTTCAACACAAGCTTGTTGATGACGCCCGTGACCGCCTTCTCATTGCCCGGAATAGGACTTGAGGAAAAAATAACCGTGTCGTTGGGGCCGATCGTGACCTTGCGGTGCAGGCCGTCCGCCATGCGGCTCAGAGCCGCCATGCTTTCGCCCTGGCTGCCGGTCGTGATGATGACCGTTTTGTCCCCGGGATAATTTTTGAGCTGGTCGATGTCAATCAGTGTGTTCTCGGGAATATTGAGAACGTCGAGCTTGGTGGCCGTATCGATGATGTTGACCATGCTGCGGCCCTCGACAACGACCTTACGTCCGTATTTGTATGCGTAATTGATGATCTGCTGTACGCGGTCCACGTTGGAGGCAAAGGTAGCCACGATCAGTCTGGTGTCCGGGTGGTCACGGAAGATCTGGTCGATGCTCCTGCCGACGGCCTTCTCGGAAGGTGTGTGGCCGGGGCGCATGGAGTTTGTGGAGTCGCACAGGAGTGCCAGGACACCCTGTCTGCCCAGTTCGGCAAACCGCTGCAGGTCAATGGCGTCTCCGTAAACAGGAGTGTAGTCGACCTTGAAGTCGCCGGTGTGGACAATGACGCCTGCCGGCGAGGTGATCGCCAGGGCTGCCGCGTCCACGATGCTGTGGTTGGTCTTGATGAATTCGACCCGGAAATCACCCAGGGTCACAACATCCCCGAAGGACACGACGTGCCGCTCGGTGTTGCCGAGCAGGTTGTGCTCCCGCAGCTTGTTTTCGATAATGCCCATGGTCAGACGCGTTCCGTAGATGGGCACATTGATCTTTTTCAGGACATAGGGAAGGGCGCCGATATGGTCCTCATGGCCGTGCGTGATCACAAAACCCTTCACCTTGTCGATATTTTCTTCCAGATAAGTCGTGTCCGGTATCACGAGGTCGATACCGAACATGTCATCTTCGGGAAACGCCAGTCCGCAGTCCACGACTACGATGCTGTCCCCGTATTCAAAAGCCGTGATATTCATCCCGATCTGCTCAAGTCCGCCGAGGGGAATAATCTTCACAGAGGGGGCTTTTCCCTTTTTTTCTTCTTTATCCCTGTTCTTTTTCAATCGCAATCCTCTTCCATTCCTTTCGTCTGCGGACAATGCTTTCTGAAAAAGGTGCTCTGCCGGTGACGCGTGACGCGTCTGCCGCTTTTCAGGAGATTTCTTCGCTCCGGGCACAAGCCCGATGTATTTTCTCTCCTCTGCCGCTTTTCCTCCGGTCTCTCTATTCTTCAGGCTGTCCCTGTCTGCTTTATTTCCGCTTTCCCTGGCCTTCAGGCTGTCCCTGCCTGTTTCTTTTTTGCTTTCTCTGTTCTTCAGACTGGCCTTGTCTGTCTCT
>JAUNEM010000111.1 GCA_030525515.1 Eubacteriales bacterium | reverse complement strand
AGAAAAAACAGTCCGGAAAGAGCCTGGAAAAACAGTCCGGAAAAAGCCCTAAAAGAAAAAGAAGGTCAAAGAGAATTCAAATGACAAAGAAAAGAGAAATGGATCTGATCAACGGATCCCTGGGTGACAAGATCGTCATGTTCGCGTTCCCGTTGGCTGCAACAGGAATACTGCAGCAGCTTTTCAACGCAGCGGACATCGCTGTCGTCGGCCGCTTTGTCGGCAAGCACGCGATGGCGGCTGTGGGGAGCAACGCGCCGATCGTCGGTCTGATGGTCAATCTCTTCATCGGTATTTCGATGGGCACGAATGTGGTGATCGCCCGTTTTACCGGGGAGGGAGATAAAGAAAATATCCGGAAATCGGTCCACACTGCCATTGTCCTGGCGGTGTGCGGCGGGCTGGTCATGGGCGTGCTGGGGGAGCTGCTCACAGTGCCCCTGCTCCGGCTGATGGGGGTTCCTGCCGAAATATATGATATGGCGGTGCTCTATATGAGGGTCTACCTGGCCGGCATGCCGGTGATCCTTCTCTACAACTTTGAATCCGCCATCTTTCGAAGCCAGGGGGACACCAGGACTCCGCTGATGTGCCTGACAATTTCCGGACTTGTCAATATTGCCCTGAATGTCTTTTTTGTGGTCGTGGTCGGAATGACTGTCAACGGCGTCGCGCTCGCGACAGTGATCTCAAACCTGATCAGTTCGTCCCTGCTCTTTTATTTTTTGTGCAGGACCGACAGCGCGGTACATGTGGATTTCAGGGAACTGAAGATCCATATGGATGTGCTGGGGCATATGCTGCAGATCGGCGTCCCCGCCGGCTTGCAGAGCATGGTCTTCTCACTGGCCAATATATGCGTGCAGTCCGCGATCAATTCGCTGGGAGCGGATGTCGTGGCGGGATCCTCTGCCGCCTTCAACATTGAGATCTTTTCCTATTACCTCCTCAATTCATTCGGTCAGGCCTGTACGACCTTTGTCGGCCAGAACTACGGCGCGGGCAAGCCTGAACGGTGCAGGAGAACCCTGCGGCTCTGCCTGATCCAGGACCTTGCAGTGGTTGCCGCCGCGGCAGCCCTGATCCTGACTTTCGGCACGCAGATCCTGGGCATTTTCAATACGGATCCGGCGGTGGCGGAGTTTGGAATGATCCGCATGCGCTACATCCTGATCGCCCACCTCTTTTCCGTTATTGTGGAAGTGGTTTCCGGCGCCATGCGCGGATACGGCTTCTCAGCCTGGCCTGCTCTTATGTCCCTGTTCGGAATCTGCGGAATCCGCATCACCTGGGTCTACACGGTATTCCGCGCGACTCCGACCTTCGCGACCCTCATGCTGGTCTATCCGGTCAGTATCGCGGCAACCGCGGCGGCAGTCACGATCTCCTACATGTATCTGCAGCGCACAAGGCTTCAGAGAATGGAAATCTGAGCCGGCGCTGAGAATACCAGGGGCTGTCAGGGATTGTCAGGGGCTGCCGTAGGCTGTCAGGGGCAGCCGGGGAATGTCAGAAGTTGCCAGGGACTGTAAGGAATTGTCAGGGGCGGCCGGGGATTTCAGGGACCGCCGGGAACTGCCAAAGATTGTCAGAGACTGTCAGGGATTGTCAGGGGCTGTTAGGCTCCGGCAAAGCGGAAGACGATTCCGACCACAGCGGAAAAAACGATAAACGCGATGGGATGGACCTTGGGGAAGATTTTCTGCCCTGCGAAAATAACAATTCCCAGTAGAATGGCTTTCCACAAAAAGAGATCCCCTATATTCCGGGAGGCCAGGAAGGCGTCGATATTGACAAGAGCGACCTTGGCAACGTTCAGGCCGGCGGCGGTGATCATGGCGATGGAGGCGGGGCGCAGTCCGTACAGGGCATTCTGTACATGGCGGCTCTCCTGGAACTTATTGAGGAAGCCCGAGATGATCAGAATGATGATCAGTGACGGAGCGGCCAGGGCCAGGGTCGCTATGATGCCGCCCGGATATCCGGCTGTTTTGAAGCCCGCATAGGTCGACATGTTGATACCGATCGCGCCGGGGGTGGACTCGGAGATCGCGATCATGTCCGCGATGTCGGCGTGAGAGAACCAATGAGTCTTGTTGGACATTTCGTAGAGGAAGGGAAGAGTGGCCAGACCTCCCCCGATGGAAAAGAGTCCGGTCTTAAAAAATTCCCAGAAAAGTTGTAGATAGATCATTTCTTTACTCCGTATTTATTCTTTATTTCTTCATTTGTGTTTGTCCCTGAAACCGCCGATGATCACGCCCAGCATACCGGAGATGATGACCAGAACGGCTGCGGGAACCGCGAGAGGAAGGACACCGGAAAGAGCTGTCATCAGGAAGACGCCGATGTAGAGGGCAAGGGTGGTCTTGTCAACGACCGACTTGCTCCACAGGCGAAGGACCGCCTGAATGATCAGGACGCACACACAGACGCGGATGCCGGCGAAGGCGTTCTGAACGACGGGATAATCGGCAAAACCCTGGAGAAAAGTGGCGATGATCAGTATGATCACGATGGGACTCGTGACGAAACCGACCGTTGCGGCGATGGCTCCGGGGATTCCCTTCCTGCGGCTGCCGATGAAGGTTGAGACATTCAGGGCAATCAGGCCGGGAGTACATTGTCCGATCGCGAAATAGTCGGTCAGGTCCTGCGTGGTGGTCCATCCGCGGTTTTGGACCAGATCCCGCTCGAGGAGGGGAAGCATGGCATAACCGCCGCCGAAATTGACGGCACCTATTTTGAGAAATGCAAAATACAGTTCTAAAAGTTCTTTCATAACACTCCTTCTTTTATGGCTGCGGTCTGCGCAGTTCTGACTTTAGCTGGATTACATCAAAACTGGAACACGTGGATTTCATTATAACACTGCAAAACAGGAGAAAAAATGGGAATTGACAAATTCAGGCAGAATGAGAGGATGATCGTTCAAAACACAGAGACCCGGCCGGCTGAGGGGCAGGAGATTGACACTGTGATTTTTGATATAGGGGGAGTCCTGGTGGAACTGGGGCGCTTCAGATTTTTGGAAAAAAAGGGCTTTACCGGAGAGCGGGCGGACAGAGTGATGTCTGCCACCATGCGGTCAAAGGACTGGGTGCAGCTGGATTTGAACAACCTGAGCGAGGACGAGATCCTGCAGCTTTTTATTAATAATGATTCGGAGATGGAGGAGGAAATACGCCATATGTTCCGGGATGTGGAAGGCATCGTGGAGCGCAGGGACTCGACCCTGGCCTGGCTTCGCCGGGTCAAGGAGAGCGGGAGACGTATTCTCTACCTGTCCAACTATTCCCCCAAGGTCATCCGCGACTGCCCGGACGCCCTCTATTTTCTCCCGGAGCTTGAAGGAGGCCTGTTCTCCTGCGACGTTCATATGGTGAAACCTGATCCGGATTTTTACAGAATGCTGATCGACAAATATGAACTGGATCCCTGCCGCTGCGTGTTTATAGACGACCTGGAGGCAAACACAGAGGCCGCCGCGGCGCTGGGTATGCACACTATCCATTTCAAAACACCGGAGCAGGCGGAGGCGGACCTCGAGAAATTGCTCGGGCAGGCACAGGGCATATGAACAGATACGAAACAAACAAATCCGGGACGGCCGACGGCGGTTTATATCTGCTTATAAAGGAGAATAAATGCCATGAAAATCAAAAAGGTTGACGCAATTATTGTTGCGTTACTGGTATTGATCATTGCAGCCGGCGGAGATCAATGTGGGCAGCAGGTTAAAATATGAGATGTTCCAATATGAGCTGATTGACTGAAAAGAGAGCTGACCGGCTCCACAGAAGGCTGACTGTATGAAAGACAGGCGGCCTTCGGAAAAGTGCCGGCAGGTTCAGACAAAAAATCACACAAAAAATCTGTAAAAAACACAGCAGACTGCAACGCGGCAGTGCGCTGTGTTTTTTGCGTTTCAGGATTATTTTTTATAAATATTCTTTACAAATATTTCATTGTATTAAGTCATTGACACAATTGCGAGCGCATGATAGTATGTCATTGTATTAAGAGAATAGTACAATAATACAAAATGATTATTGCATGAAAACGTTTCGGGTTTTTCGGAGTCCGGGATTTGGCTCTTTTGATTCTTTTTTGCGCAATTGCCGTGACAGCCGTAATTGCTGTAATTGCCGTAACTGCAGGTCACAGCTGCTGGATACACGCGCGGAAAAGAAACATTTTTACCGGGAAGCGGAGGAAAAAATGAAGTGGACATTTGAAAACGGAATTCCGATTTACTTGCAAATCCTGGGGCGGCTGCGCACCGAGATCGCCAGCGGGGCTTATCCGCCGGGGGCCAAGCTCCCCCCGGTGCGTGAGCTGGCGCTGGAGGCGGGGGTCAATCCCAATACTATGCAGCGGGCCTTCTCGGAACTGGAGAGGGACGGCCTGGTTTATACACAGAGGACGAGCGGCAGGTTCGTCACGGAGGACGCAGAGGTGTTGAAGGAGCTTAGGAAAAATCTGAGCAAGGATGTCATTGAGGAGATGTGCACACGGCTCATGCGCCTGGGTCTGAGCCGGGAGGAAATCCGCGACGCCGTAGAAGCGTGGGCGGAGCGCATGGAAAGCCGGAAAGAGTGATCCGCAGGGTTTGCAGGGCTGGCGCTTTTGTTACCGGAGCCTATGCAAAGAATCAACGCACACAAGGATTTTGTCCGGCCTTCTTCATTGCGGTCACGAAGAGATTGAGAAGGCTCCCCGCGAACGGGATTTTGCTCAAGCGGATCTGGAAATAGAGAATTAGCAGGAGGAAAACAGGCATGGCAGTTTTGGAATGCATGCAGTTGACAAAAAGATACGGGAACATCACAGCACTTGATCATATCAATTTGTCGCTGGAACCCGGCAGGATCGTCGGTCTGGTCGGTCCCAACGGAAGCGGCAAGACAACCCTGATCAAGCTGGCCCAGCATCTGCTGACCCCCACGGAAGGGCACATTCTGATCGGGGGGATGGAGCCGGGCGCCCGTACCAAGGGATTCGTCTCTTATCTGCCGGACAGGGACTTTCTGCCCGCGTGGATGAATGTGGAGTCGATGCTGGATTTTTATGAAGATTTTTACAGGGATTTTGATGCCGGACGGGCTTTGCAGATGCTGCAGGCGCTGGATATTGATCCCCGCATGGCTTTCAAGAAGCTGTCCAAGGGCAACAGGGAGAAGGTACAGCTCATCATGACCATGAGCCGGAATGCCGGTATTTATCTGCTCGATGAGCCGATCGCGGGTGTCGATCCTGCGGCGAGGGATTTTATCCTCCGCACCATCATCAGCAACTATTCGGAGAATGCGCTGGTCCTGATCTCGACACATCTGATCGCGGATGTGGAACCGGTTCTGGACGAGGTTGTTTTCCTTAAACAGGGACACATCGAACTGCATGAAAATGTCGATGCCCTGCGCGGACGCACCGGCATGAGCGTGGACGGTTATTTCCGGGAGGTATACAGATGCTGACAAAATTGATCGGATATGAGATGAAAGCCTTCGGGCGGATCATTCTGCCGCTCTACGCGGCGACAATAGGCATGGCTCTGATCATGGGGCTGAGCTTCAGAGTGATGAATGACGATGTGTATTCAAACCTTTGGGGTGCAGTGGTCATCATGATCTTCACCACGCTGATCCTGGCGACAATGGTCATGACAGGGGTGCTGTGCGTACAGCGTTTTTACCGGAATCTTCTGGGAAATGAAGGATATCTGATGTTTTCGCTGCCTGTCGGCACGCATCAGCTGATTTTGGCCAAGGTACTGGGTTCTTTGATCTGGGCGATTCTGGGCGGTGTGGCAGGCGTCTGCACGGTTCTGGCATTGGGGCTGACAGCGGTCCCGCTGAGTGAAACGTCAGACCTGTTCAAAAGGCTGATCCTGAATATGAGACTGATGCCCCTGGACAAGATATTGGGGACAGGGGCGGTCTGGCTGCTGATCGTGATCCTGGGATTCGTGGCGACCCTGATGCAGATCTACGCATCTCTCGCCATCGGACACCAGTGGATGGAGCACAGAATCCTGGGAAGCGTCCTGGCATACTTCGGGATCAACCTGGTGAAAAACATCGTGGGAGGACTTCTTTTACAGGTTGGATATCACACCGGCTGGACGAGTATCTTTATGTCGCAGATGGAGAGAGGCGATATGTCTGTCTGGCAGGTGCAGCTGTCGATCATCGTATCTTCCATTGTGATGATTGCCATCTACAGCGCGGCTGCCTGGTTCCTGCTGGACAGGAGGATCAACCTGGAGTGAGAGAGTGTTGAAAATCCGGGGTGACACAGAACGTCCGGCTTTACAATTGAAAACTATTTCATAAAAAACAGCTCTTTTGCCTGACATAGAAGGCAGGGAAAGAGCTGTTTTTTTGACAGCAGATTCAGGATAGAACCCGCTCGCATTCTGCAAAAGCAGGTGACATCCTGCCTTGCTCGTTTTTTTACCATACAGCCAGACAGACCGGATGGCCCGGGTATTATCGCGTCAGCCTGCACGGGAGAGCCTTATTCGGGCAGGGTGATCTTGCCGGTCAGGTTACGGGAGCCTTATTCGGGCAGGGTGATCTTGCCGGTCAGGGCAGTCGCTGCGGCGGTCCTGGGGGAGGCCAGGTAGATCTGCACCTTGGAGGTACCCATGCGGCCCAGGAAATTGCGGTTGTTGGTGGCGACAACGACTTCGTTGTCGGTCAGAATGCCGCCTGCGCGTCCGCAGCAGAGTCCGCAGCCGGGATGGGTGATCATGGCGCCCGCCTCGGCCAGGGTCTCCAGAATGCCTGCTTCCAGTGCCTGGCGGTAGATCTTGCGGCTGGCGGGAGTGACGATCATCTTGACGAAGGGAGCGATTTTTTTACCCTTGAGGATCTCGGCGGCAGCGGCGAGGTCTTCGAGGCGGCCGTTGGTGCAGGAGCCCAGGAAGACCTGGTCGACGGCCAGGCCGGCGATTTCGCTGACGGGGCGGATGTTGTCGACCTGTGAAGGACAGGCGGCGACAGGGACGAAGTCCTCCGCCCGGTAGGTCAGGACGCGGTCGTAGACGGCGTCGGAATCGCCGCGGAGATTCTGCAGGAAGTCATCGCTGCGGAAGCTGTCGGGATCGATCCCGCAGTATTCCGCGGTCTTTTCATCGGGGGCAAAGAGACCGCACTTGGCGCCGCATTCGACGGTCATGTTGGACATGGTCATGCGGCTGGCGACGCTCATGGCGTCAAAGGTATCGCCCATGAATTCCAGCGACTTGTAGGTGGCGCCGTCCGCGCGCAGGTCGCCCAGGATCTGCAGGATGACGTCCTTGGAGGTCACGTTGGCGGGAAGGGTTCCGTACACCTCGACTTTGATGGTCTCAGGGACGCGGATCCAGAGCTTGCCGGTTCCCAGGATGCCGGCCATCTCGGTGTAGCCGATACCGGTGGAAAAAGCGCCGACACAGCCGTAGGTGACGGTGTGGCTGTCCGTGCCGAAGGCGATGTCGCCGGGCTTGACATAGCCGGCCTCGGTCATGAGCTGGTGGCAGATTCCGTCGGAGCGGTGGACGTTTTTGACACCGTATTTGGCGGCAAAGGCGTCGCCCTTAGCGAAATGGCGGGCGTCGTCCAGCTGGCTTGCGGGGACCAGATGGTCATAGATCAGGACCATTTTGTCGGGATCCCAGATCCTGGAAAAGCCCATTTCCTCGAATTTGTCCGCCACGAAGGGGATAAAAATATCGTGGACCATAACCCGGTCGACATTGACGGTGACGATCTCGCCGGGAGATACCTTGTCGCGCCCGATGTTGTGCGCGATGATTTTTTCAATAAGAGTCATTCCCATATCAGGCACCTCCTTTCGCAGCCTGATCGGGATCGATCCCGTTCAGGCGCTGCATGGCTTTCACCAGGCCGCCCGCCTCGAGAATGTCCAGCAGGTTCTGAGGCAGCGGGGAGATGGGATAGCTTTTGCCCTTGTAGTCGATGGAATCCCCCACTTTGACGGTGATCTCCTCGCCTTCCTTTACATCCTTGACCAGATCGGCGTTCTCAATCAGCAAAAGGCCGTTGTTGATCGCGTTGCGGAAAAAGATGCGGGCGTAGGAGCCTGCGATGACGCAGCGGATGCCCAGCGCCTTGATGACCTCCGGCGCCTGCTCGCGCGAGGAGCCGCAGCCGAAGTTCTTGCCCGCGACGATGATGTCGCCCGCGTGAATCTGCGCCGCCAGTTCGGGGCGGAGTGGGGAGAAGGCGAAGGGACACATGTCATTGATCGTTTTTAAAGCCAGATACTCCGTGGGCATGATGATATCGGTATCGATATCATCACCCAGGATCCAGACCTTGCCTGTAAACTGTTCCATATATTTATTCCTTTCTGATGGGATACGGGGAAAGCTTGAGGAGACGGTTCGAG
>JAUNEM010000110.1 GCA_030525515.1 Eubacteriales bacterium | reverse complement strand
ACATATTCAGGAAAGGTTCGAATTAGTAAAATTCAACCTTCTGCCCTCTGGCTGCGCGCGCGGATGACCCGTCTCTGGGCGAGGCGCTGTTATTGAACCGCGCCTCCCGGGCTATACGCAAGAAACGAGCCATGCCTTCTGGCATGGCTCTATTATTGGACTGCCGCATTGCGCACGGCGATATGATAATCTTTAATGGGTATTTTTTAAAAGCCCTGCTTTCCGCCTGAGAGTGATACGACGTCCGGCATCAGCCAAAACACATCATGTAGAGATAATCGATCAGAGGAATCGTAAACATGCAGAGCATCATTCCCATCAGGTTATAAATACCGGCGCGAACCGGCTCCTTGTTATAAAGGACAGCCACCTGGGCCACATTGGAGCCGGGCGGTGCCGAAATCGCAAGGAAAGAGATCCGGAAAACCGGAATGTACTCAGGAAACCGCGCCAGAAATCCGCTGACCCGCAGGACTCCCAGGGCCAGAAGCGGCAGTACAATGAGCCTGAGGAAGGTGACGAGATAGGCCCTTTTGTCGGTAAATATCCGAAGCAGGCTGCTTCCCGCCAGGGTCATTCCGATCACCAGCATGGAGATCGGCCCCACCATGTTGGCCAGCATTTCTATCGCCGTGTCCACAGGACCCGGCAGGGAAATCCGGGCAAGCAGCATGAAAATACCGCAGGCAATAGCGATAATATTGGGATTTAACAGAACCTTTTTCCAGTCAATCCGGGGGCTGTCCTGCAGCCTCGCCGCCCCGTGTGTCCAGAACAACAGGTTATATGACAGCTGGTAGGCACTTCCGTAAAAGACCATCTTCTCTCCGAGTGTCATGCTGACGATCGGAAGAATCAGGTTCCCGCAGTTGGTATAGATGATGGAGAGTTCCTCCACCAGGCCCAGCATCCCGGCACGCTTGAGAATTGCAGCAGTCAGGATAAATCCTCCCTGCACCAGGATGGAGAAGACAAGCGCGAGCAGATACCCGCGGATCCTCTCCGGCGTCACATCGATCTGAAAGGCTTTGATGATCAGACAGGGAGAGAGTACATACAGAGATAATTTTGCAAGCTGTTTTTTCATCCCGCTCCTCCAGGAGGCCGATGCGGATCACCGCGAATCCGACCGCCCCGACAAGCATCATGGAAACCAGCTTGGTCATCAAAACAAGGCTTGTGTTCATTCTCTTTTTCCTTTTTTCTTTTTTCCATTTCGTTTTCCGGATTTGCCCGGGAGTATTCCCCGGGTTTTCCTTTCCTTTTCCCGCTTTTCCTTTTCTTTTTCAGGACTCGCTGTTTTACACTCGGATATTGTATAATGAATTTGCACATGTGGAAATATTTCTGCATCTTTTTTTCGATTTTTTATCTTTTCCCGGGAGGTTTCAGCAATGATGGCTCAAAAAAAGAAAAGCACTCAAGCGTCCAAGGGTTTTTCACACCCCGACTATGATTCCGCGGTTCTGAATTGTTTTCTTGAGAAGCAGCTCCAGCTCTTTCCCGAAGAAGTCGCCTCAACGCCTGAGGAGGCTGCGGATTTTCTGGAAATGTGTTTTGCGGTAGTCGCCAGGTCCAAAAAAGAAGTGCGCACTTATTTTGAAGAGGTGGGCACTGATATTGAAGGGGAGGATCTCTTTTCCGCCGCCGAGGTATTTCCCGTCGGTGACGGAAGGTATCTGATTGTAGAGGGCTGAACGTATCGAATATTCATGTCTCTCCGGGACTTACTCTCAAGTCCTGCCCGATGCAGCAGGCTTCCCTTTTTGCGCGCGTAACCCGCGGCGGTTATGATGTCGCGTGTATTGCACGATGAAGATTCAAGACTCGCTCGCGAATATTGTGTGTGTATCCCGCAGCTGTTTATGAAGTCACGGGATACACTCGATGAAGAATAAAACCGGCTTTAGTCCGACGTCATCAACTCAATGACTTTGGGCTAAGCCGGTTTTTTTTGATGTCACACGCCTGGATGAGGAAAAAACACACCCATAAGTAAAGCCCGCTCCGCAAATCCGGTTTTTTTGGCTGCACCGCGAAGGATTTTTCATCCGCGCTCCAGGTTCTGTGTTGAAAATCGCGCAAAAACATCTCGAAATTTGTGCTGATCTGTATGGAAATATCGGCACCTGCGTCTAAAACATGCACTATTTTTCCAAGTAACGCACAATTTTCTGATTTATTATCTTATATACAAAAGAAAGCAGAAAGCACCGCCTGTATTTTACACTGTTCTCACATTTACACACACCTTTTTTCAGAATAAAATTCCAGGCATACAAAAAAGACAGAAAACAGTGCAGTAAAAAGAAAAATGTCCAAAAAACGTATGTAAAGAACAAGTTCCGTCAAGGTTACCCATCCTTTGCGACGCGCCGCAATAAATCCTCGCAAAAGAGTTTCACATAGGAGGTACTGAATAATGGCTGATCGTAAAAATAAAGCATTTAAAAACAGGGCACCGAAAAAAATGCCTTCGACTGATTCTTCCCGCGCTTCCGCTGTGACGAACGCCATAGCCGGAGAGAATCTGTTCAAACAGGCCGTTGAGAAAAGGCTCCGCAAGTTGTTCAGCTGCAGGGTTAAGATGGCCACACAGGAGCAGGTCTACAGGGCCGTCTGCGACGCAGCCATGGATATCATCAGTGAAAACTGGCTGGAGACAAAAGAGGCAGTCGAACAGCAGAATGTCAAAACAGTTTACTACATGTCGATGGAATTCCTGTTAGGCCGTGCCCTGGGCTGCAATCTCATCAATCTGGGGGTCCTGCGCACGGTTCGTGAAGCCATGAAAGAGCTGGGAATAGACCCGAACTTTCTGGAAGATCAGGAACCGGATCCGGCGCTCGGCAACGGAGGCCTCGGCCGCCTGGCAGCATGTTTTATGGAGTCCCTCTCCACACTCAATTACAGTGCGGTCGGCTGCGGCATCCGCTATCACCGCGGCCTGTTCAGGCAGGCTGTTGTGGACGGATACCAGAACGAACTGCCTGATGACTGGCTCGACGGAGGATATCCTTTTGAAGTCTGTCATCCGGAAGAAGCCAGGATCGTGCGCTTCGGCGGCCGCGTGGAAGCGGTCTACAATGACAGGAAAGGGGGATATGACTTTATTCACAGGGACTGCATCACAGTTCTCGCCATTCCCTATGATATGCCGATCATCGGTTATCAGAACAAGGTAGTCAATACGCTGCGTCTCTGGGATGCCCGCGCCGTCACCTCTGACGACCAGGACTACAATACGGTCATGGAGCAGCGCCGCGCTGCTAAGCAGCTGACCGATGTCCTCTATCCTGATGACAGCTCCGATCAGGGAAAAGAGCTCAGACTCAGGCAGGGTTACTTCTTCGTCTCTGCCAGCCTTCAGAGCGCAGTCGCAGACTTCAAAAAAAATAATGATGACATCACTAAGCTTCCGGAGAAAGCAGTCTTCCAGCTCAATGACACTCATCCCGCAACTGCGGTCGCGGAGCTGATGCGCATACTGCTGGATGAAGAGGGACTTGGCTGGGATGATGCCTGGTCGGTCACCACAAAGTGCTTAGCTGCAACAAACCATACTGTCCTCAGCGAAGCAATGGAGAGGTGGCCGGTCCCTGTTTTCTCCCGTCTTCTGCCCAGGATTTACGAGATCATCAAGGAGATTGACCTTCGCTTCGTCAATGAAATAGAGAAAATGTATCCCTTTGATCCCGACAGGGTGAACAGAATGAGGATCATCCATAACCAAGAGATCAGGATGGCTAACCTCTGCCTTGTCGCCTCCTTCTCCATGAACGGTGTTGCGCAGATCCATACGAAAATCCTGGAGGCCAGACTCTTCCGCGACTTTTATGAGATCATGCCGTACAAGTTCAGCAACAAAACGAACGGAGTCACTCACCGCCGCTTTCTTTTGAAGGGGAACAGCCTGCTGGCCGGTTGGATCACAGGACATATCGGCCCTTACTGGATCACGGATTTCTCCCGGATCAGGGAAATGGCTGCTTACGCAGATGATGAGAAAGCCGGGATGGAGTTCATGAAAATCAGACACTGCAACAAAATCCGTCTGGCAAAATATATTCTGGCAAAAAACGGCATGGAAATTGACCCGGACTCCATCTATGACGTTCAGGTCAAGAGAATTCACGAGTTCAAGCGGCCCATGCTCTTTATCCTCTACATCATTTACCGCTATAACAGGATCCGGCAGCACCCGGAGGACAGAAGCCTTCTTCCCAGGACCTTTATCATCGGGGGCAAGGCGGCCAAAGGATACTATATGGCAAAACGGATCATCAAACTGATCAATTCCGTAGCAGAGGTGATCAATAACGACCCTTCCGTCAAAGGGCGGATCAAGGTCGTCTTCATCGAAAACTATCGGGTGTCCAATGCTGAAATGATCTTTGCGGCGGCCGATTTGTCTGAACAGCTCAGCTGCGCAGGTTTCGAAGCGTCCGGCACAGGCTGTCAGAAGATGATGATGAACGGATGCCCTCTGATTGCAACCATGGACGGCGCCAACGTGGAGATTGTGGAGGAAGCAGGGCCCGAAAATGAGTTCATCTTCGGCCTGACCGCAGACCAGATCTCAAACTATGAGCAGTACGGCGGTTACGATCCCATGACGGTCTTCCACAATGACAGCGAGATCCGGCAGGTTCTGACGCAGCTGGTGGATGGAACCTTCAGCCCGGACAGAAACCTGTTCAAAGACATCTACGATTCACTCCTGACCGGATACAACGGCCGCCCTGACCGCTACTTCGTCCTGGCTGATCTCCGCTCCTATATCGAGGCCCAGCAGCGGGTGGATGAAGCCTACCGGGACAAAAAGCGCTGGGCCAGGATGTCCATCCTCAACATGGCAGGCAGCGGCAAGTTTTCCTCCGACCGGACCATCGAGGAATATGCTCAGGAAATCTGGCACCTGCAGAAGGTCAAAATGCCGGAGCCGGAGAGGGAAGAGGACTGTTTCCGGAGTCTGATGTAAAAAAACAAAAAGCAGGAAAGCAATCGAAGCAGGTCGTGACAGCCTGAATATAAGCAACTTCAAAAGAAACAGGTCGTGACAGCCTGAACATAAACAACTGCAAAAATGATCAAAAAAGCGAAAATTTTGACGGTTTATATTAATCGCCCTATCTAAAATAGTTGATAAGAGCCGGATACCGGTCCCATATGGCGTCCGGTATTCGGGATGAGGCGAAGAAAGGAGGAAAAAAATGAATGGATATTACTATGACAGACGGGAAGATGAAACCCCGACTTCGGTCGCTGACGCCGCATTCCCTGCCCTGATTCAGCTTTTCATCCCCTTCCCCTATGATGAATCGGAAAAAAACTTCAAAAAAGGTCTGTATTTCTTTTTTGATCGTGAGCTGTTCGCCTATACAGATGTCATTCAGCTCTCCTTCTATAAAAAAGACAGCGATGGTCCTCCTGTGATCAGCCCAATGGATGCCCTCGTCTATCGATTTGTAACGGGATATTTTCTGCATTGCATGATCAACAGGAAGCTGTCCAGCTGCAGGTCGGAACTCCATGAACTCACCGGCCCCAATCCGGACACCTTTCTGATGGATGAACTTTTCAAAGCCGCGAACAGGTGCTGTAATTATCATACAGTGCAGAAATGGCTGAAAGGAACTCCCTTCATCACAACGGAGGGAAAATATCTCAAAAATTCCTTTTTGAAAGTCAATGAAAGGACAAAATCCCGGATTTTTGATATCGCGAGATCCTGCCGCTTTATACTTTGCGACCTCTCCGGCCGTTATGAATACAGCTGGACCGGTGTCCACTATAACGAAGAAAGTTTGACCATCAAAATCAGCATCAAATACCCTCTGAAGGGGTATACCGGATATGAAGAAATGGTCAAAGGTCTCCTGAGCAGCTGGGGCAGCAGGATTTTTGAGAGCTTCAGAAAAGAAATCCTGGAGGACTACGAAAGCAGATTGAGCGATGAGGACAAAATAATGCTTGCTGTCAGAAGCCGCAAACTCGATGTCAGTGACATTTCCTTCAAAATATCGGAAAATTTCTTTTGGAAGCTGCTTGGTCTCAAACGCAGAAACACAGTGCTTTCAGGCAGATATGCCACAGACCTGGAGCTGATGCTCTACACCCTTTCCGTGGGTGAAAATCTCCAGACCTATGAGCTGCTTCGCAGCCTGAGGAACAAAAAATACGGATCAGAGAGCGAAAGCGCAAAGGACAGCGAAGTGGCTGCTCTGAAGAAAGCCCTTCTCAACTACCTGAGTCTGGGACCCGAACGTTATATGCAGGCCCTTGAGCGGCTCAAAGACATCCTCAAGGCAGACGTCTCTTCCAAAAGCTTTCTTGCCGTACATAACAAAGTAACTATTCCAAATATGCCCAGAATGGTCATGATTATGATCGCGCTTGACAGATACACCAGCGGGATTGAGGATATCCGCCGGCTGAAGGACAGCAGGGAAAGTGAAATGATCAACCTGTTCAGGGAAGATTTTATCAAGACAGAAGTTACAAAGCTTTGTCTGATCAACCGGGAGGAAGCAGAGATCCTGATCGAAACAGACCGCTCTCTCGGCGCAATGAAGAGCGATCTGATCGCTCTGAAAAACGATATGCCCTTTCCGCCCCCTCCGAAACCGGATAAAAAAGCTGACGATCCGGAGAAGCTGACAGTTGAAAAGAAGCCGGACACCAAAAAGCGCCCCGGTCCTTCCAATCCCTCCGGAAAAAGCTGACGGTCCGGAGATTCACACAGAGGCAGAGGAGCCGGGCGCCAAAAAGCGCCCCACCCTTCCAACTCCTCCGGAAAAGACTGACGGTCCGGAGATTCACACAGAGGCAGAGGAGCCGCCCACGGATGAAAAAGAGCCGCCCGCGGGCGGCTCTTGCACTTTCAGCAAATTCCTGACTTCCTGGCCTCTTTATCCCTGCTCCGGAAGCGGAGGCAATTCTCTTCTCTGATCCGAAAGCTGTTCTCTGCCGGAGGGTTCAGCACGGAATCCGGATCACAGGTCCAGGTTTTCCGGTCCGAAGCTCATGGGCAGCAGCTGTTCGAGTGTATACATGTCATAATTTTCTCTGCCGATTGCCAGAATGATCAGGAATGTCTGTGGATCGCAGAATTCCCGCATCACCTGGCGGCACACCCCGCAGGGAGCGGAATATCCGGCGGGAGTTTCCCCGCTGCCCCCGGTAATACAGATCGCCTCGAAATCACGGACTCCTTCACTGACAGCCTTAAAAAAGGCGGTTCTCTCCGCGCAGATGGTCGGTGTGTAGGCCGCGTTCTCTATGTTGCAGCCCGTGTATATTTTCCCGTCAGACGCCAGCAGGGCCGCACCCACACGATATCCGGAATAGGGCGCGTAAGCCAGGCTGCGCTGTTCCAGGGCTGTGTCGATCAGGGTCTCAATCTGTTTTTTGTCCGGTGCAGTCCCTTCATTCATCATCTTGTCCACCCGCCTTTCCTTCCCTGAGCTTGTCTTCCCGGATCAGTCTGCGGAGCGCCTCGACAGCAACCTGAATCGCCATTTCCGTGTCGTGCACAACAGGATTAAACAGTCCCAGTTTTTCCCTCTCCTGATTAGCCACGACAAGCAGGCATGTACCTGCCCGCGCGCGCAGCCTGGAAGCCACGATAAAAATCGTAGCGGATTCCATCTCAGAGGCCAGACACCCCATCTTTTTCCAGGCTTCCCATTTGTTGAGCAGTTCATAACCGACCGGCATTACCTCCGGCTCGTGTTGTCCGAAAAAAGAATCCTTGCACTGGGCAACGCCTATATAGCAGACCTTCTCCTGCTCTGCCTCCGGCTCACCGCTGCACCCCGGATTCTCCTCCCCGCTCTTCATTTTATTTATATCCTTCCAGTCTGTACCCCCGCCGGGAGAGCCTTCATAGAATTCCTTACACGCAAAGCCCAGTTCCTGAGCCGCTTCAGCCAGAGCATTTGTCACCTTGAAGGACGCAACCGCGGGATATTCGATCGGGGCATATTCCCTGGTGGTCCCTTCCATACGGACCGCGCCGGTCACGATCACGATATTACCGCTCCTGACCTGCGGCTGGATGCCTCCGCATGTGCCGACGCGGAGAAAAGTGTCGGCCCCGCAGCAGCTCAGCTCCTCCATGGCAATGGCAGTGGACGGACCTCCTATGCCCGTGGATGTAACACTCACCTTCACTCCCTCGAGGGTGCCGGTATAAGTCACATATTCACGATTGTCCGCGACCAGCCGGGGATGATCAAAATACCTGGCAATCTTTGCACATCGCTTGGGATCGCCCGGAAGCAGAACGTAGCGCCCGACATCTCCTTTACCCAGCTGGGTGTGGTACTGTTTCGACGCGTCCTCTGAGTAGTTCTTCATTGTCTCCGCCTCCTCTCTTTATATGAATGTCCGCAAATGC
>JAUNEM010000310.1 GCA_030525515.1 Eubacteriales bacterium | reverse complement strand
CTGTAAAAATAATGACTGTAAGTAATAAGAAAGTGAATGCGGCCGTTGGGGGCAGCGGCAGGCAGCTGATAAAATCAGCGCAATGATCAGAACCGCCGCCTCTGATCATATCTGCTACACAGTCTACCTTTTGTGGGTGAAAAAGTAAAGGAGGACCTGGGGAGGCGGAATTTTTAATATGAGGATCAGGGAGGCAGGATTTCTATTTTATACCCCGGAGGGATAATTTCGATTTTTTCGGAATCATTGTCAGAAATTTAGAAATATCTTTATTTAATAAAATGATTGTGGTAAAATCGACATGTTGTTGTTTTACAGTGATAAAGTGATATAGTAAAAAGAGCGGGGATTCCGGAGCTGTTGCAGGACAGAAATCAGAGAAGCGCCCGGTCTGCTGCATCCGATCACTATATTGGCAATATAAAGGGAGATGTAATGTGAAAATCTGATTTTCACATGGCTGTCCGTGAGGGAGCGTCGCAGACAGCCCGGAGTTCTGCCATGTACATGCGCGCTTTCTGCGGAGGAACGCGGCAGGGCCCTGACACTGAAAGCGCTCTGGAATGGAGTTTATTATGACAAGTGCACAGATTATCATCATTGTCACGATTGTGGCGTATCTGTTCGGCATGCTCCTGATCGGTGTAATCTTTAGCCGTCAGGGCGCTGCGGACACCTCGGACAGCTTCTATATCGGCGGAAGGTCTCTGGGCCCCCTGGTCACAGCGATGAGTGCGGAAGCATCTGATATGAGCAGCTATCTGCTGATGGGACTTCCCGGACTTGCCTATCTCGCCGGTGTGGCGGAAGTCGGCTGGACTGCGATCGGCCTGGCAGTCGGTACCTATTTGAACTTTTTGTTTGTCGCGAGACGCCTTCGCCGCTATTCTGAAAAACTGGGCGCCTTTACAATTCCTGATTTCTATTCCCGCCGTTACAATGACAACGAGAATACTCTTTCCCTGATCGCGGCACTGATCATCATTGTTTTCTTTGTTCCCTACACTGCATCCGGATTCAAAGCAGTCGGAACACTGTTCAACAGCCTTTTCGGCATTGAGTACCATATGGCCATGATCATCGGCGCAGTCATCATCGTGTCCTACACTACCATGGGCGGATTCCTTGCCGTTTCCACGACCGACCTGGTCCAGAGTATCTTCATGACCGTTGCCCTGGTCATCATTGTTTTCTTCGGCATTGACAAGGCGGGCGGCATGGATGTCGTCATGCAGAACGCAAAAGCCCTCCCCGGATATCTCAATATCACCCAGGGATACGATGTGGGATCCAATTCCGCATCCAGTTACGGCTTCCTGAGCATAGTTTCCACACTGGCCTGGGGTCTCGGATATTTCGGAATGCCCCATATCCTGCTCCGTTTCATGGCGATCCGCGATGAGAAAGAGCTTGTCGTTTCCAGAAGAATCGCCTCCGTCTGGGCTGCTGTATCCATGTGCATTGCTATTTTCATCGGTATCATCGGCTACAGCGTCTCTGTCGCGGGACATATCCCTATGCTGAACGGAAGCTCTTCTGATTCCGAGACCATCATCATCCAGCTGGCCAACCTTATGAGCCAGCACGGTGTCATCTTTGCACTGGCGGCAGGTGTCATTCTGGCAGGTATCCTCGCGGCGACCATGTCCACAGCGGATTCCCAGCTCCTTGCAGCCTCATCAAGTGTTTCCGAGGACCTCATGCAGGGATTCGGACGCGTTAAGCTCACCCAGCAGGGCAAGATGATCGCAGCCCGAGCGACTGTAATCGCAATCGCGGCAGTTGCCATCATCCTGGCATGGAACCCCAACAGCTCGGTTTTCCGTGTCGTCTCCTTTGCCTGGGCCGGTTTCGGAGCAACATTCGGACCCACCATGCTCCTGGCTCTCTTCTGGCGCAGGTCCAACCGTCAGGGGGCAATGGCAGGCCTTATTGTCGGCGGCGTCATGATCTTTGTCTGGAAGTTCGGAATTGCCCGTCTGGGCGGCGCGTTCGCGATCTATGAGCTTCTTCCCGCCTTCCTTCTCGCGCTTGCGGCAGATGTGATCGTCAGCCTTGCGACAAAGAAACCCTCGCCGGTCATCGTCAAGAAATTCGATGAGGTGAATCAGAAGTAATATTAAGAATCAGAA
>JAUNEM010000309.1 GCA_030525515.1 Eubacteriales bacterium | reverse complement strand
CTGCTGTGGCGGGAGAAGGCATCCTGGCCATGGAGAAGGGAAAAGTCCTTCTTTACCAGGGGACATTCACTAAGCTGATGGGATTCGGTGCCAGGATCGCCCCCAGATCGGTTACCAGGAAGTTTGCAAAGCAAATGAACCACTGACAGCAGCACAATTCAAGACTTGTTCGCGAGGGACGCTCCAACACACCTTTCGTGTGTAGGAGCGTTCTTTCTGTGTGCCCGGCACACCCTGCGGATCCGGCTGCTCTGAATTCCCTATACTCAATAGATCTTGCGGATCTCACCGTCCGGAATCGCGTATTCACTGCGGAAAGCTTCAAGGTCAGCGGAATTTCTGACCAGCATTACTTCATGGAAAGAACCGGATGATTTGTCCAGAAAGCCGGCGACCTGTTCCCCGGTGCAGATACTGCAGCGCAGGACGGGCTCCTGTCTGTCGCGGTCGTATTTTCCGCTGCCGGCAGGGACAGCGGATTTCTTGCTGCGGAAAAAGAGCATTTGGAAACCTCCTTTGTCCTGGTCTTTTATAGTTTATTCTTCATCGCGCAATACCCGAGACTTCAGAATAACAGTCGTGGGATACGCGCGCAAGACTCGCGAGCGAGTATTGAAATTTTGTTATTTCATTACCAGTATATCAGAAACTTGTTTTTTTGGGGATTGTCTGCCATACGTTTTTACAGGGAAGAGGATGGGAAATAATACTCCATCGAAAATTATAATACATGCAGACCTCGTCCCATACATTCGTACCCCGCCCCGCTGCAGGCGCGTTCCGCGCCTTTGCGTTGCTCTGATGGATTGCGAAGCAATACATTGCTCATAGTGTGGGCGTTCGCCAAGGCGTCTCGAATGCCCGAGCGAGCTCGGCATTCGCTCGGCTTTGGCTCGGACAACTAGTGGATGTACATATCTTTTTCCGTCATGCGATACGTTTTGCTATAATAAAGGGGACGATACTCTCAATTTCAATTATTAATGCTGCTTATTGCGCTTATTTCTGAGTTAAACAGACGCAAAGGAGAAAAAATGACAGAAAAATCCTTTATCTGCAATGTCATCCACGACAACCCGGATGAGTGGGAAGAGATCATGGAAAAGAAAAATATAAATATAAAGAGAGAGGGCGATCTTGCCATCTTTAATTACATCACCTTTTTCTCTGATTTCTCGGATCCGGTCGTTCAGGAGGCGCGCGGCATCATTGTCGATGTCAGAAGCTGCGAGGTCGTCTGCTGGCCCTTCCGCAAATTCGGAAACTGGAATGAGTCCTATGTGGATCCGATTGACTGGGACAGCGCTGTTGTACAGGAAAAAATAGATGGTTCGATCATTAAACTTTACTATTATGCCGGGACATGGAAGTGGGCGACCAACTCTGTGATCTTTGCTGAAAACGCTATGGTCAATGATGAGGGCAGGTCTTTTTTAAATGTTATCATGGACGCTGACAACTACAAAGACATTCCTTTTGAGCAGCTGGATATCACAAAGACATATATCTTCGAACTTGTTTCTCCCGAGACTACGGTTGTCATCCCTCATCAGCAGGCCCACCTCTATCATCTCTCTACCCGGAGCAGCTTAGACGGCGCGGAATTTGACGACAGCATAGGGGTCGAGAGACCGCGCGTCTATGGATACGGAAAATCTCTCGACGATTATATACAGCATGTCAGGACATTGAACCCCGATGAGGCTAATCCGACGGTCGAAGGCTTTGTGGTCTGCGACAAAGACCATCACCGGATAAAGATCAAATCTCCGGAATATCTTATGGTCCATAAGATCGTGAACACTGGAAATCTGTCGGAAGACAGTCTCGTCGAAGTGGTTTCGAACAGAGATGAGGTCGTCCGTGAGATCATAATGCGGAATCCGGAACTGAAAAGCCGTCTGGACAATGTGGAAAAGAAGATTGCCCTGCTGGAAAAAGAGATAGAAAAATATATATCCTATGTGAGAGGCCTGTACGAAGAAGTTGAGCACGACCGGAAGGCGGTTGCGGCCGCGATTAGAAACGACAAATACGCGGATTTTGGCTTTGCTGCGATCGGCAATAATATGACGGCTATGGAAATGATCGAAAAGAAACCCGTGAAAAAGATCCGGGGACTGATCAAAAACCT
>JAUNEM010000109.1 GCA_030525515.1 Eubacteriales bacterium | reverse complement strand
TGCGTGCTTTAATCATAAATGTTTGCGGGCACTCGCCCATGGCCACAAGTATGAAAAGCGGCTTTTCATGTCTCTATGATGTGGGCGGGCATGTGGAAGTGAAGGGAGGGATATGCTATGCTTATCAAGATAGACTTTAGCAGCGATGAAGCGATTTACCAGCAGCTTTGTAATCAGATCATCCTCGGAATTGCGACCGCGAACCTCGAGGAAGGAGACGCTCTTCCCTCTGTCCGTCAGATGGCGGATGAAATAGGCATCAATATGCATACCGTCAATAAGGCCTACACGATCCTCAAACAGGAGGGGTTCGTAAAAGTCGACCGCAGGCGGGGTGCCATTATCTCTGTTGACGTAGATGTTCTCAGGGCAAGAGCACAGCTGGAGAAGGATCTGAGAAGGCTTCTGGCACAGGCCAGATGCAGAAATATGACCAGGCAGGAACTTCACCGGATGGTAGACAGCATTTATGATGACTACGGGTGCACGGAGTAGGGCTGATGCCGGTAAGGATATAAAACGTACACTGCTCTTCTCCAAAGAGCATTTATACAGGGAAGATACTTTTTTATGAAGGACAAATTTACGAAAAATGCCCGCGCGGCATTGAACGGGGCAAAAAACGCATCCAAAAAAGCAAAGCAGAATTATATCGGTACAGAGCACCTGATCCTGGGACTGGCTCAGGAGCCCGACGGTGTCGCCTCCAGGATTCTCGCAGAGAACGGAGTGACAGCTGCGCATCTCGAAGAAATGATCACACAGCTGAACATTCATCCCGGGAGCCTGGCCCTGCTGGATCACGAGGGCTATTCTCCCCGCTGCCAGAAGGTGCTGAATATTGCGCACGCCCAGGCAAAGAAATATCGTTCCGACCAGACCGGTACCGAGCATATTCTGCTCGCCATTATTCTGGAAAAGGAAAATGTCGCAGTCAAGATCCTGGAGGCCGTGGGAGCCAACACGAGCAAGATCTATTTCGAGCTTCTCGCCGCCATGGGTGAGGATCCCACTGCCCACCGCGAGGATCTGCAGCCCGACGGAGACAAAAACGAACAGAAAGGAATTCTGGATCAGTTCAGCCGGGATCTCACCCGCCTTGCCTATGAGGGAAAGCTTGATCCGGTCATCGGGCGGGAAGATGAGATCCGCCGTGTTGTCCAGATTCTCAGCAGACGGACCAAGAATAATCCCTGCCTGATCGGTGAACCCGGAGTCGGTAAGACTGCTGTGGTGGAAGGTCTGGCGCGCCGTATTGTTTCGGGAGATGTCCCCTCGTCGGTGGCCAACAAGAGACTGCTCACACTGGACCTGTCCGGCATGGTCGCGGGCACCAAATACAGAGGTGAATTCGAGGAGAGGATCAAGCGGGTCATCGAGGAAGTGACCGCCGACAGCAATATCATCCTCTTTGTGGACGAGCTCCATACCCTGATCGGAGCCGGCGGGGCAGAAGGTGCCCTGGACGCCTCCAATATACTCAAGCCGTCCCTGTCCAGGGGAGAGATTCAGATGATCGGTGCCACAACCATCAACGAGTACCGCAAGCACATAGAAAAAGACGCGGCCCTGGAGCGAAGATTCCAGCCTGTTCAGATCGAGGAGCCCACACCGGAGCAGACAATTGAGATCCTTAAGGGCATTGTCCATATTTATGAGGACCACCACAATGTCAAAGTGGAGGATGAGGCTCTCAAAATGGCGGTGGACCTCTCTGTCCGTTATATCAATGACCGCAACCTGCCTGACAAGGCAATCGATGTGATCGATGAAGCCTGTGCCGCAGTCCGTCTGGGAGCCGGTTCCAGAGGAGAGGACAAGGTATCCGCTCTGGAGGAGAAGATCCGGGAGATGGATGAACAGCTGGCCAGGGCCTTCATGCAGGGAAATCTGGGAGAAGCAAAGGCACTCCGCAGAGAACAGGATATCCTGGTCAAAAAGCTGGAGACCCTGAGACAGAGAAAAGACCGGGGCAGGGAAGCACGCAGACTGTCTGTCGGCCCCGAAGATATAGCTTCCGTGGTCTCTATCTGGGCCAAAGTTCCGGTCAACAGACTGACGGAAAGGGAGAGTGCCCGGCTTCTGCGCCTTGAAAAAGAACTTCACAAGCGCGTGATCGGACAGGAAGATGCGGTCCGCGCCGTTTCGCAGGCCATCCGCCGGGGACGTGTGGGTCTTCAGAGCCCCAACAGACCGATTGGATCCTTCCTGTTCCTGGGTCCCACCGGCGTGGGTAAGACCGAGCTGTCCAAGGCCCTGGCCGAGGTCATGTTCGGGTCCGAAAAGGATCTGATCCGCATAGACATGTCGGAGTACATGGAGCAATATGCTGTTTCCAAAATCATAGGCTCGGCTCCCGGCTACGTGGGCTATGAAGAGGGAGGCCAGCTCTCCGAGAAGGTGCGCCGCCACCCTTATTCCGTAGTTCTTTTTGACGAGATCGAAAAGGCCCATCCGGATGTATTTAATATACTTCTGCAGATTCTGGATGAAGGACATATCACGGATTCCCAGGGCCACAGGGTCAATTTCAAGAACACTGTCATCATTATGACTTCCAACGTGGGCGCCCAGCGCATCATCGCTCCCAAGACACTGGGATTTGCTGACAGACCCACTGCGGAGCAGGACTACGACCGCATGCAGAAAGGGGTCATGGAAGAGGTGAAGAAAATCTTCCGGCCCGAGTTCATCAACAGAATAGATGAGATCCGCGTTTTCCATGCTCTGTCAAAGGAAGAGATGGGCGAGATCACCATGCTGCTGGCTTCAGACCTGATCAAAAGAGCGAAGACACAGCTGGGAATCAACCTCAAAATCACAGCCGCCCTCAGAAATCACATCGTCGAAAAATACTCCGACGCCAAGATGGGCGCCCGCCCGCTCAAGCGCGCGATCCAGTCTGTGATCGAGGATCCGCTGGCTGAAAAGATTCTTGCCGAGGAGTGCCCGGCCGGTTCCACGGTGACGGCAGGATTCAGGGGCGGGGAAGTGATTTTCACAGTCTCCAACAAGCCCGGGCTTCAGGAGGAAGAGGCCGGCTCACCGGCTGATGAGACTGAGCAGAAGGTCCGGGAGGGACAGACACTGATCATCAAAAATGTGATGGTCCCCGTTGTGAAATCCTGATCATTTCTATGAGAAAACCATCCGCGTCTTTGAAAACCATCCGCGTTTTTCTGTAAGGATGACGCTGAACAGGATTATAAAGAGGACGATCACTTCATATATCTGCACGGTTTTCGGATTGTCCGGAAAACCGCGCCTGCTTGGATAATATGGCAAAAAAAATCAAAACATTGTTTTACTGCAGCAGCTGCGGACATGAGTCTTCCAAATGGGTCGGACAGTGCCCGGCCTGCCGGGAATGGAATACCATGGTGGAGGCCCCCCTTCCGGCCAGATCAGGATCTTCCCCTTATGCGGGACATTCCGGGACCGGTCCTGTCTCCAGGAGAAAGCCGGTTCCCTTATCTGCTGTAGACGAGGCTTCCGAGGAGAGGTTTTCGACAGGCTTTACAGAGCTGGACAGGGTCCTGGGGGGCGGTATCGTCGCGGGATCCATGACCCTTCTGGGCGGCGATCCCGGTATAGGAAAATCAACCATCCTGCTGCAGGCAGCCCGCAATATTGCTGCCTCAGGACTGGACGTAGTCTATATTTCCGGCGAGGAATCGCTCCGTCAGATCAAGATGCGGGGAAAGAGAATCGGAGCGATCTCCGACAGGCTCCGCTTTCTGTGTGAGACGGATCTGGATGCCGTCACTGACATTCTGAGAGAAGAAAAGCCCAGGCTGGCCATTATCGACTCCATCCAGACTATGTACAGTGCCCAGGTTCAGGCCTCCCCCGGCAGCATTGCCCAGATCCGCGAGGCGACCGGAATCCTTCTCAGGCTTGCAAAAGAAGAGAATATTTCCTTTTTTCTGGTCGGACACGTCACAAAGGAAGGCAATGTAGCCGGCCCCCGTGTTCTGGAACATATGGTGGACGCCGTCCTCTATTTTGAAGGCGACAGGTACGCTTCCTACAGAGTCCTGCGGAGCGTGAAAAACCGCTTTGGTTCCACGAATGAGATCGGGATTTTCGAGATGAGAGGAGACGGCCTGGCGGAGGTCATGAATCCATCGGAATTTCTCTTAAACGGAAGGCCGCATGACGCCTCGGGCAGCATTGTCACCTGTTCCATGGAGGGGACCAGACCCCTGCTCCTGGAGGTGCAGGCCCTGGTGTCGCATGTCAGCTACGGCTATCCCAGACGCCAGTCGACCGGCACGGACATCAACAGGATCAGCCTGCTGCTCGCGGTCATGGAGAAAAGGCTGGGCATCCGCACGTCCGAATATGACGCCTATATCAATCTGGCGGGAGGAATCCGGCAGACTGAGCCGGCCCTTGATCTGGGAATTGTGATGGCAGTCCTTTCCAGTTTCAGAAATGTCCCTGTGGACGACCATATGATCGTCTTCGGGGAAGTGGGTCTGAGCGGAGAGGTGCGCGCGGTCCCCATGGCCCAGCTGAGGGTCCAGGAGGCGGCCAAAATGGGCTTTACCGCCTGCGTGCTTCCCCGAAGCAATCTGCGCAGGCTCGAAGCCCCCGAGGGAATGCGGCTTCTGCCGGTCAGCTCCCTGGCAGAACTCGTGGATTATCTTTAGACCGGCTTATGTGAGAACCCTTCCGGATCTGTCAAGGGGATCCGTCAAGGGCCGCAGCAGCCCGTTTCTTACATCAGACAGCTTGCTCAAATGATTGGATTACGCAAGCCGAAAAGGAGGAAAATGGCACTGAATCCACTGCAGATATTAAAAATCAAAAGTATCCTGAATGATTTCAGGACCAGACATCCCGGGTTTGCCCGTTTTATCAAGGCAATTCGGAAAAAAGGCCTTCCTCAGGGATCCGTGCTGGAGGTCAAAATCACGTTTCCTGAAGGACAGACCATGGAAACCAACATTCGTGTTTCTGAAGAAGACCTGGAACTGCTCAGAACCCTCAGTGATCTGGCCAATTCCTGAAGGCCGCCGGCTTCATTGCGGCAGCCGGTGAAACTGAAAATCAGAAAATACCAAAGCAAATATACCCTGTAATCAAAATTCCGCAGAAAAAACACCCTGTTCCAAACGTATCTACCATACAGTGGAACAGGGTGTTTTCATTTTGCTTAAAGGTCAGACCATTTCGCGGCGGTTCTTATCAGACCGGAAGTAGTTGCGGTCAACATTCCCTTGCGTCCTTCCCGGCCGTTCCTGTTCTTTGCTGAAGAGAACAGAAAGAAGCGGACTTCTAAAAGCGGTCAGGCGGTCATAGGATCACAGGAAAGCGATCAATAGTTTTCCGCGTGGATTTCGAAATAAGCCTGAGGATGATTGCACACAGGACATACATCGGGGGCAGAAGGGCCGACTACGATGTGACCGCAGTTGCCGCACTCCCAGATGCGGTCTCCGTCCTTGGAGAATACAAGGCCGCCCTTGATGTTCTCAATCAGCTTGCGATAGCGGGCTTCATGCTCTTTCTCAATGGCAGCGACCATATCAAACAGATCCGCGATCTCATTGAAGCCTTCTTCGCGCGCTTCTTTTGCGAAGCCGGGATACATCTCGGTCCACTCATCGTGCTCGCCATCGGCAGCGATTTCAAGGTTGTCGACAGTGCTGTGGACTCCTTCAAGGATCTTGTACCAGATCTTAGCGTGTTCCTTCTCGTTTGCGGCAGTCTGAAGGAAAATCTTGGCAATCTGCTCGTAGCCGTCTTTTTTGGCCTTTGAAGCAAAATATGTATATTTGTTTCTGGCCTGGGACTCTCCGGCAAATGCCGCCATCAGATTGTCAAAAGTCTTGGTACCAATCAGATTTTTTCCGAGAGTTGCATAATAATCGGTAGACATATAGGCCTCCTTTACAAGTAGATGAACGTTACGGTAATAACAATCTGCGCATTAAATTTTGCACAACTTATTACCTGCTTATCATAGCACAAGTACAATAGGTTAATAAATACTAACTTTCGAAACCCGGTGAAATGTTTCCTTTTGGAGCATTGTCGCTTTATTCTTCATCGCACAAGACTTCCGAGCGAGTCTTGAATATCTTATTTCCGTTTTTTATAGGAATGTCATAAGGGTCCATACATTGGCTCATACATTGCGATTTCATTTTATAAAAGGACTTTTCCGAATCGGAAAATAGATGTATGATAGATATGATTATTTGGCGCGGGGGGATTGAAATATATGGATTTTTATAAAGAACTTTATATCAGTTCGCGTGTTCGCGATCCCCGTAAGGCCAAAAAGGATCTGATCCGGGGGAAAGGACATTTTCATACTTATGTTCTGGTACTTGCCAGGGGACCCGAGGGCAGGCCGCAGCTGGAAATCATGCACTGCGCCAATCTGCATCAGCCGTATTACAGGGAGCGTCCTCCTTTTATCGTCGGAATCGCGGAGGGCAGGGCAGACGCTATCAGCATGGTGGAGCATATCACGAATGAAGCCTTCCGCATGACAGGAGACTGGAACGCGGCAGCATATCTTGCCGGACAGGCCGGTATGCTCTGAGCAGGTTTCGAAAATAGGAGAGCTGTTTATGGCACATATTGCGTTGGCGGTATTCCGGATTCTCGGGTTTTTGATTCTAATATTATTACTGATCTTCCTGATTTTTTTTGCGCTTGTCTTTTTTTATCCGATCAGTTATTCGCTCCTGTTTTCAGTCAACGATCCTGAAGGAAGCAGTGAGATTCTTCATCTGGATCCGGAGACAGATATATACGGTGAGGCGAAGATCCGATGGCTTCTGGGAATGGTTCAGGTCGACGCGCTATATGACGGAAAGGGACATGTTCAGATCAAGATCCTGGGAAGCCGGATCATGCACTGGTTATCCGGTTTTTTCAAAAAAGATAAAGGAGAGCCGGAAAAGAAACCCGGGAAGTCGGAGAGTCTTTCTTTTGAAGAAAAAGTAGAAAAGATCCTGCAAAGGATTGAAAAAATATGGAACAGGCTCGAATACTCGATTGATGTGATGTATACAGATTACGGCTGCAGGGCCAGGGAGACGATCATAAGGAGGATCGTGCCTCCTTTCATGACGCTTCTTCCAAGGGAATGGGGGCTGACCGGTGTTGTGGGCCTTGGGGATCCCGCCCGAAGCGCGAAAGTATTTTCGCTGCAGGGATTTCTTTATCCTTACATTGCCGGTCACGTTGCAGTCGGAACAGAGTATGAGCTGTACAGATATGACTTGAAGGGAGCTGCCCGGGGCAGCGTGAGGATCTGCTCTTTCGTTCATGCGAGTATGCGGATTCTCCTGGACCGCGATGTGCGGCATGTACTCAAGATGGTCCTGAGAGGACCGGGTCCTTCGCATATAAAAGGAATGAAGAAAAGAAAAGACAAAATCAACCATAAGGCGGCATAGCGGATCGTTTATGTCTGTAAAATAAAAAGGAAAGGGACTGAGGTTTGGGTATGAAAGAAGGAACAAATGGCAACGGAAGCCTGCAGAAGACCAACGGTATCAAGCAGAACAATTTCACTACTGTGCTTGATTCTCTGATGGAGGGAGCCCAGGGGGTTCTCACATCAAAGACTGTCGTAGGTGAACCGATCACAGTCGGCGACACGATCATCATTCCGCTGTCGGATGTCAGCATCGGTGTAGGCGCAGGCTCAAACGGAACAGAGAGAAGAGACGGCGGCATGGGCGGCTTCTCCGCCAAAATGTCTCCGACAGCCGTTCTGATCATCAAGAACCAGATCACTAAGGTTGTCAATATTAAAGACCAGACAAGCCTGACCCACATCATGGACATGGTCCCTGAAGTGATTGACAAGATCCGTTCCCGCAATACTCCCATGATGTCCAATGAGGAGGCTGTGAACGTGGCTTTTCCCGAAAAAAAGAAAACAGAGTAAGGTGATTCAGGACCTGCCCGGGAATTCCGGGCTATGAGCCGGTTTCCTGCTCTGGTTATGACCTCCTGTTCACAAACATGTATGGGCCGTATCCGCTGACCGTTTAGTGACGTGGATCCGGTGTTACATAAATTCAAGACTCGCGAGCGGGTCTTGCGCAATGAAGAATAGAACTGCCCTGTTTTTTCATGAGAGCGTACTCTCAGAAGAGACAGGGCGGTTTTTTTGATCTGAAACCATTTGTTTTTCGCGCGGAAAATGCAAAAAAATAAATTCCGGACCGTGAGATCCGAAATTTATTTTAAATTACAAATTATTAAATCAAAAAGCGACAGTGTCTTTTTGCAGTGAAGGAGACGAAAATCCGGCATAGGGTCTCCCGCTGAAACAGCTGTCTTATGCACGCTCAACCTTGCCTGAACGCATGCATCTGGTGCAGACATGAATCTTCTTGCTGCCGCCGGCAGTCTTTACAGCAATTCTCTGAACGTTTGCATGCCAGACTTTATTCGATCTTCTATGTGAATGGCTGACCTG
>JAUNEM010000108.1 GCA_030525515.1 Eubacteriales bacterium | reverse complement strand
CAATCGCTATCGTGCACTCCCGCTTTTCCACCAACACGACTCCCTCCTGGCACCGAGCCCATCCCTACAGGATGATCGCCCACAACGGCGAGATCAACACAATCCGCGGCAATATCGACAGAATGCTGGCCCGTGAGGAGACCATGACCAGCCCGGTGATGGAAGAGGAGATCGACAAAATCTTTCCTGTGGTCGACAGGAGCGGTTCCGATTCCGCCATGCTGGACAACACACTGGAATTCCTCTACATGAACGGAGTCCCCCTTGCCCTGGCCATGATGGTCATCATTCCGGAACCCTGGAAGCACAACACCTTCATGAGCGAAGACAAGCGGGATTTTTACCATTATTACGCGACCATGATGGAACCCTGGGACGGTCCTGCTGCCATCCTCTTTACCGACGGCGAGGTTCTGGGCGCGACCCTGGACCGGAACGGCCTCAGACCTTCCCGCTACTATATCACCGATGACAACCGCCTTATTCTTTCCTCCGAAGTTGGCGTACTCGACATTCCGCCGGAGCACATTATCAAAAAATCGCGTCTGGAACCCGGCAGGATCCTTCTGGTGGACACAAAACAGAAGAGGATCATTTCCGACGAGGAGTGCAAGACCTTTTTTGCCCGCAGGAGGCCCTACGGCGAGTGGCTGGACCGGAATCTCCTCCATTTGAAGGAGCTGCCCATCCCCAACCACAAGATCCCCGTGCACAGCCAGAAGATGCGCGACCGCCTCTACAAGGTTTTCGGATACACCTATGAAGATGTCCGGGATCAGATCCTTCCCATGGCGGAAAACGGCGTGGAGCCGACCATGTCCATGGGACACGATGCTCCGCTGGCGGTCCTCTCTGAGGCACACCAGCTGCTTTTCAATTATTTCAAACAGCTTTTTGCCCAGGTGACCAATCCGCCGATTGATTCCCTCAGGGAGAAAATCGTGACCGACACGACCGTCTACATAGGTTCCGACGGTGATCTGCTGCAGGAAAAAAGCAGCAACTGCACTGTTCTGGAGGTCAATCATCCCATCCTGACCGGTGTGGATCTTCTGAAGATCAGCTGCCTGGACAGACCGGGCTTCCGCGCCCGGAAGGTCTCCCTTCTTTATTACAAAAATACTTCCCTGGCCCGCGCGCTGGATCAGCTCAATATCACCGTGGACCGGGCGGCAGCAGACGGGTGCAACATCATCATCCTGACGGACCGGGGCGTGGACGAAAACCACATGCCCATCCCTTCACTTCTTGCGGTCTCCAGCGTGGAAGAACACCTGGTGCGGACTAAAAAACGCACTGCCGTCTCCCTGATCCTGGAGAGCGGAGAACCCAGAGATGTCCATCAGATCGCCACCCTCCTGGGCTTCGGCGCCCGGGCTGTCTGCCCCTACCTTGCCCATGAATGTATTGGTGAGCTGATTGATCTTGGCGTTCTGGACAAGGATTTCTATACAGCGGTCGAGGATTACAACAGTGCCCTTTTGGGCGGCGTTGTCAAGATCGCGGCAAAGATGGGCATCTCCACCGTCCAGTCCTACCAGTCCGCCCGTATTTTCGAGGCCATCGGCCTGGGCAAAGAAGTGATGGACAAGTATTTCACCGGCACAGTCAGCCGTGTCGGAGGGATCGGTATCAAAGAGATCGAAGAGGGCGTGACCTTCCGCCACGACCATGCTTTTGACCCGCTGGGCCTGGAGACCGATACGACCCTGGATTCCGTTGGACTCCATTCCCTGCGCAGGGGCAAGGACAGTGAGGACCATCTCTACAGTCCCGAGACCATCATCGCTCTGCAGCAGGCAGTGCGCATGGATTCCTGGGAGCGTTTTGAAGAGTACACGGAACTGGTGGATGACGCAAAGCACCCCCATACCCTGCGGGGACTTCTGGAGTTTGTGCCCGCGGGACCGCCCGTCCCCATCGAGGAAGTGGAGCCCGTCGAAGAGATCGTCCGCCATTTCAAGACGGGGGCAATGAGTTTCGGATCCCTCTCCAGGGAAGCCCATGAGACGCTGGCAAGAGCCATGAACTCCATCGGAGCCAGGTCCAATACGGGTGAGGGCGGAGAGGATCCCGCCCGCTTCCGTACAGATGCCAACAGCAAGATCAAACAGGTGGCCTCCGGCCGCTTCGGCGTTACCAGCGCCTATCTGTGCAGCGCCGAGGAGATCCAGATCAAGATGGCTCAGGGCGCCAAGCCCGGCGAGGGAGGACATCTGCCCGGCAAAAAGGTCTACCCCTGGGTCGCGGGCACCCGCTTTTCCACCCCCGGTGTAGCCCTGATCTCCCCGCCGCCCCATCACGATATTTACTCGATCGAAGATCTGGCCCAGCTGATCTACGATCTCAAAAACGCCAACCGGGATGCCCGGATCAATGTCAAGCTTGTCTCTGAGGCCGGTGTAGGCACTATTGCCTCCGGTGTCGCCAAGGCCGGCGCCCAGGTCATCCTGATCTCCGGCTATGACGGAGGCACGGGCGCGGCGCCCGGAAGCTCGATCCACAATGCGGGCCTGCCCTGGGAGCTGGGACTGTCGGAAGCCCACAGATGCCTTGTGGAAAACGGCCTGCGCAGCCGCGTGGTCCTGGAGACAGACGGAAAACTGATGAGCGGACGCGACGTGGCCATTGCCGCCCTGCTGGGGGCGGAGGAATTCGGCTTTGCTACGGCGCCTCTGGTATGCATGGGATGCATGATGATGCGTGTCTGTTCCAAGGACACCTGCCCTGTGGGGATTGCCACCCAGAACGAGAAGCTCCGCGGCCGCTTCAAGGGAAAACCCGAGCACGTGGCACGCTTCATGCTTTTCATTGCCCGCCAGGTCAGGCAGATCATGGCAGAGATGGGCTTTACCAGTCTGTCCCAGATGACCGGCAGGACCGACTGCCTTCGCGTCCGCGAAAACCTGATCACGGACAGGGCGCTCAGCGTCGATATGAGTACCATTCTCGGAAAAAACCCCCTGCCCATCAGACCGGAGACCGGAAAGGGTCATGTTGTTTCTATTTATGGATCCGAAAAGAATTTATATGATTTCCAGCTTGAGACCACACCGGATGTTTCCTGCCTGATCCCTGCCTTCACGGAAGGGCTTGCCAAAGGGAATCCCGGCCACCGTGTAGACGGGGAAAAGACGGGAAGCCTTGAAATCGGCAGGTATGAGACAAGCCTGAAGGTATCCTCCACAGACCGGACTTTCGGGACGATCCTGGGATCGGAGATCACCAGGAAATTCGGCAATACCCTGGTTGATGATACTTTTGTCGTTCACGCACAGGGCGGCGGCGGACAGTCCTTCGGTGCATTCCTGCCAAAGGGACTCACGATCCGTCTGACGGGAGATGCCAACGACGGCATCGGAAAAGGCCTTTCCGGAGGCAAGATCATTGTAGTCCCGGACAAGAAGAGTGCCTTCAAAGCTGATGAAAACATTATCGTCGGTAACGTCGCCCTCTATGGAGCGACCGGCGGAAAGGCATATTTTAACGGAATCGCGGGAGAACGCTTCTGCGTCCGCAATTCCGGAGCTGTGGCAGTAGCCGAAGGCTGCGGAGACCACGGACTGGAATATATGACCGGCGGCAGGGCTGTCATCCTGGGCGGCACCGGCAAGAATTTCGCCGCCGGCATGAGCGGGGGCATCGCCTATGTCCTTGATATGGACCACAGCTTATACCGCAGGATGAACAAGGAAATGGTCTCTCTGGAGGAACTGACCGAAAAATACGACATCTCGGAGCTCAAGGAGATCCTGGAGGACTACTTCCATGAGACCGGATCCCCTCTTGCGGGTACCATCCTGGAAAAATACGACGAATACATCCCCTATTTTAAAAAGATCGTGCCCAAAGACTATCAGCGCATGCTGACAGCTATCAGCCGTTTCGAAGAGCAGGGCGTCCCCTACGAAAAAGCGGTTCTGGAAGCCTTCCGGGAAGTAAGCGCCGGGGGGTGAAAAACCTTCTGTCACCGCCTTTTAAAGCAGCAAGAGACTGCCCCGGCGAGGCAGCTCCGGCCCGGCCCTCTAAAGCAGCAGAAGACTGCCCCGGCCGGACCGGATCCGGCCCCGGCTCATAAGTGACTTCCGCAGGTCCAGATCCCGCGGAGATAATACCTGATCATCCTGTTTGCCCGGGATAAGATTGGAGAGAATTATTATGGGAAAAGCGACAGGTTTTCTGGAATATACAAGACAGGAAAATACCGACAGGGATCCCCGGGAGAGAATCGAGGATTACGAAGAGCTGCATCTGCCACTGGATGCACAGGCTCGCAGGGAGCAGGGGGCGCGATGCATGAACTGCGGTGTGCCCATGTGCCAGAGCGCCATCCGTCTCAAAGGAATGGTGACCGGCTGCCCCCTGCACAACCTGATCCCGGAGTGGAACGATCAGATCTACGCGGGACACGAGAGGCATGCCCTTTCCCGACTGCTCAAGACCAGCAATTTCCCGGAGTTTACAGGGCGCGTCTGCCCTGCCCTCTGTGAAAAGGCCTGTATCAACGGCATGGACGGCCAGCCTGTGACCGTTCATGACAACGAACTCTATATCATTGAGACCGCCTTTGCCAACGGCTGGATGAAGCCCCGTGTCCCCGCCCTCCGAAGCGGGAAAAAGGTCGCTGTCATTGGCAGCGGCCCTTCCGGCCTGGCAGCGGCGGACCAGCTTAACCACCGCGGCCATCTGGTGACTGTATTTGAGCGCGAGGACCGGATCGGAGGTCTGCTCATGTACGGGATCCCCAATATGAAACTCGACAAGAGCGTCATCGAACGCCGCAGAAAACTCATGGAGGCGGAGGGCGTCATTTTCCGCACCGGTTTCAATGTAGATGAGACGAATGCGAAACAGATTATGTCGGACTACGATGCTGTCATCCTGGCCTGTGGCGCCAAACAGCCCAGAGAGCTGCAGGCCGCTATCACAGAATCCGCGTCCGGTGTTAAAAAGAAAAAAAGAAGCGGCCCGGATTCTCCGTCTGCTCCGACAGACATGAAATCGGTTCCGACAGATATTACGTCCGATTCATCCGCTCCGTCAGACAAACCGGCAAACGATCCGGCTATAGCGGAATCGGCCCGAAAAGATTCTCCCGGCAATGACCGGCTGCCGGAATCCGTCAAGGATGTAGAAGGCGTCTATTTTGCAGTGGACTTTCTGACAGAATGCACCAAAGCCCTGCTCTCGGGTACTCCGGACACCAGAGCAGAGGGAAAGCACGTCGTCATCGTGGGCGGCGGAGACACCGGCAACGACTGCATCGGTACTGTTCTGCGGCAGAAATGCAAAAGTGTCACTGCCATCGAGATGATGCCTGCTCCACCGGTCATGCGCGCCGAGTCTAATCCCTGGCCCGAATGGCCGAAAACCCTCAAGATTGACTATGGCCATGTGGAAGCCATCACCCGCTACGGCGTTGATCCCAGGGTCTTCAGGACAACTGTCAGGGAGCTGATTCTGGAAAAAGGTGTCCTGAAAAAAATCTGTACCGTTCAGGTACAGTTCAAGGACGGAAAACTCTGCGAGCTTGCAGGAACTCAGAAGATCATTCCCTGTGATATTCTGCTGATCGCAGCCGGCTTTACAGGCTGTCAGCCCTATACAGCCCGGGCCTTCGGCGTAGAGCTTTCCCCCCGCGGGACTGTCCTGACCAAAGAAGGGCCGGACCACTACAGAACCGATATTCCCGGCGTCTTCACCGCCGGAGACATGCACCGCGGCCAGTCCCTTGTCGTCTGGAATATCGTCGAGGGCCGCGGCTGCGCCCGCGAAGTGGATGAGTACCTGATGGGTTATACCATGTTGTGAAAAAACGTGAAAGAACCATAGAGACAGAATGATTGAAACTCTGGACTATCCGCTATATATTTGGAATACAGGAACTATCTGTATGAGCGATGAGGAGGTCATAGCAATCAGTATGCAGGGATATGAAGAATTGATGCAAACCATAGAAGAAGAAAATGTGGAGTTTATCCGCCTGACATTTTTTGATGTTTTCGGACATCAGAAAAACATTGCTCTTATGAGCGGAGAACTGGAAAGAGCTGTGCGCTGGGGTGTTTCCATTGACGGCTCCGCTGTTGAAGGATTTGACGCGGATGTGCGCAGCGACCTGTTTTTGAAACCGGATCTTGCCACCATCTCCATTGTCCCCTGGCGTCCCTCGGACAGCCGCGTATGCAGGATCTTCTGCGATGTAGCCTGGCCGGATGGAACCCCGTTTGAGGGTGATACCAGATACATACTGCGGCAGGCGGTGCGCGCAGCGACGAAACGCGGAATAGAAGTCAAATTCGGTTCTGAGATGGAATTTTATGTATTCCGCAGGGACGAACAGGGAAATCCCACTGCCATGCCCATCGACAGAGCCGGATACATGGACGTTGAACCGCTGGACGCCGGTGAAAACCTGCGTCGTGACATCTGCTTTGCCCTGAAGGAGATGGGCATCACGCCCGAGTCCTCCCACCACGAGCGGGGACCCGGACAGATGGAGATTGATTTCCGCTACAGCGATCCCATTACAGCGGCAGACAATACATCGACGGTCCGCTGGGCAGTAAGGAATATCTGCGCGGCTGACGGCTGCTTTGCGGATTTCTCTCCCAAACCGCTTCCCAATGAACCCGGAAACGGAATGCATCTCAATATTTCCGTACACAGTGAAAAAGAGGAGGATCATACGGATGCCTTCATGGCGGGAATCATGAAGCATATCCGGGAAATCACCCTGTTTTTGAACCCCTCCCCCCAGTCTTACTCCAGGCTGGGAAGGATGGAGGCACCGAGGTATGTCAGTTGGGCAGTACAGAACCGCAGCCAGCTCATCCGCATCCCGGCAGACCCTTCCGGACGCAGGAGGATTGAATTGAGATCCCCTGATCCGGCGGCAAATCCCTATCTGGCTTTTGCCCTTCTGATCCGCGCGGGTCTCTACGGAATCGAACACAATCTGACATTGCCTACACCTTTGGACGTCAACCTTTACAAAGCCGATCCTGTGCTGATGCGCGGACTTGAGCAGCTCCCCGGAAGTCTGCAGGAAGCCCTGCAGGCCGCCCGCACAAGCGCATTGGTGCAGGAGTTTGTCCCCCCGGCCTGCCTGGAGGCTTACGCCAGAATCGCAGACCGGGAAAATCTGCCTGAATGGAGGTCATAACTGCAGATGATATATAACACTGTAGAAGGCTCCTCCCACCGCCTGAAGGCAGTGGGTTTCCGCCCGCAACTAACGAAAGGTTAGAATTTATGAAACAGACAGTTCCACCCTGCAGCATACTGGCTGCAGCAGGAACACAGGAGATGATGAAAGCCATCCTGACGGTTTTAAGGGATCTTCAGCAGTCCCTTGCCCAGACCGGCCTTCAGCTTCATGTCACACAGGCTCAGACCATCACGGAGATCAAGCAGAAGATGGCACCTTGCGGTGCTTCTGCCCTCCCGGAACTGCTGTTGTTCGGTATGACATCAAAAGATGCAGCCTGTATCGACGACCTGCTGTTGCTCGCCGGCAAAAACCCTCAGCTTCAGACAGTGCTCCTGGTCCGCAGGGAAGCCCAGGCCCAGATTGCCTACCGCTGCAGAAAATACCAGATTTACGTTCTGCCGCTTCCCCTGCGCACACAGATCCTTACGGAAATGCTGCGGATGTGTCTGACCATGCGAAACCGTCTGATGGAAAAAGAAGAAGAGCTTCAACGGATGCGCAAGAAAACGAATGAGATGAGCATCACCACCAAAGCCAAGTGTCTTCTTATCCAGAAGAGGAAGATGACTGAGGAGCAGGCCCATCATTATCTGGAGAAGAAGGCCATGGATGAAGGACTCACCAAGCGGGAAGTGGCTGTGGGCATCATCAATATGTATTCCTGACAAACAAGCTAAAAAGTCTTGCGGAAAGAGCCGTTTTATCCTCTTCCGACGAGACTTTTTTTCTTCTGTTATACATGTCAGCCAATGCGACAGATATGTGTGCCTAATGCTGCGGGCTGCTTCGCGCTTTCCGCGCTCCCGCGTCGCTCCCCGTTCATTTGATGAAAGCTGCAGGCAGCTTCAATCATGATTCCTTTTGTTTTCTTATAATTCTGCCTGAAGGGCATGCGTTCTGTGACAAAAAACGAAAAAACAAGTAAAAATAATCACGAAAAAAATATTCAAAAAAAAGGCTTGAAAAGCAGATTTCAAAGTGATAGTATTCCATTCGCTGCTGAAAAAGAGCGGCACAACAACTGAAAGAACTTTCCCGGAAGAGTGCGGATTTCTTCCTTTGAGGACCAGGTCCACAGGCTTAGAATTAGGCTCCAAGGGGGGTGTGCAGTGAGCTGAGATATCGGCTTTTCGAGAAAAAACTCACTGAAAAAAAGCTTTTAAAAAAAGTAAAAAAAGTTGTTGACAAACATGACCTGATAAAGTATTCTATACAGGTCGCTCGGCAAAAAGCCGAACACAAACACGAAGACCTGCCCTGCAGGCTTCGAAAAACATTTCCAATCTTATATGAGA
>JAUNEM010000308.1 GCA_030525515.1 Eubacteriales bacterium | reverse complement strand
AAAAGACCCTGCAGCTGATTCGAATGTTGCTGCGGAAAAAGATTCAGAAGGGGATCATAACGCTGCTGCGAAAAAAACCACTGCGGCTGACCGGCTTCTCCCCATACCCCGCCTGATGCTGGCGGCCCCCTCAAGCGGAAGCGGGAAGACACTGGTCACCTGCGGCCTGCTGAGTCTTCTGCAGAGAAAAAATCTCCGGCCTGCCGCCTTCAAGTGCGGCCCCGACTACATAGACCCCATGTTCCACAGGCAGGTCCTGGGAATCCCTTCCCGGAACCTGGACACCTTCTTTTCCCCTGCGGACTCACCGGTCAGCGGAAATACCGCGAAGGAAACCATGGCGCGCGCCTGTCGGCGCTGCGGGGCAGACATCGCTGTGATCGAAGGCGTCATGGGATATTATGACGGCACGGGAGTGTCCGGAACAGAAGCCTCTTCCTGCCAACTTGCCAGGCAGACCGGGACTCCTGTCGTCCTGGTCGTCAATGCCAGGGGGATGAGCCGCTCGATTTCTCCGATGCTCAAAGGATTTGCGGAGTATGAAAAAGAAAACCGCAGGATCAGGGGAGTTATACTGAACAGAATCTCCGCCTCCATGTTTCCCTTGATGAAAAAATGGATCGAAGAGGACACAGACATCAAGGTCATCGGCTATGTACCGAATGATAACACTCTTTCCTGGGGAAGCCGCCACCTTGGCCTTCTTCAGCCCGAAGAGGTCGCTGACCTGCAGGATCAGATCAACCATCTGGCTGACGTCCTGGAGAAAACGGTTGACCTCCGGGCCCTTCTGCAGCTTGCCGGCACAGCCCCTGCCCTTGACATTCCGGTAGATTCTCTAAGAGATGGATCAGAGGGTGCTTTCATCCGGGATGAAAGCTCGAGAGTCGAGGCGGTGAACGCTCCCGCCCGGGATGAAATCTCCGGAACTGAGGCTGCGAACGCTCCTGCCCGCAATGATCAGACAGACTGCCCCCGCATCGCGGTTGCCCGCGACGAAGCTTTCAGCTTCTACTACGAGGACAATCTGGAGCTTCTGCAGGAAATGGGTGCTGAGCTGGTCTTTTTTTCACCTGTTCACGACAGAACCATTCCCCGCGCGGACGGACTTCTGCTGGGCGGCGGTTACCCGGAGCTTCACGCGAAAGCGCTTGCGGACAACGAAACAATGAAGGAGCAGATCCGGGAACTTGCAGCGGAGGGATTGCCGATTCTGGCGGAATGCGGAGGCTTCATGTACCTGCAGCAGTCGCTGGATCCGGGAAATCAAGAGTCTGCAGCCGGCACCGGCCAGGACGCGGATGACAGCAGCATAAGACAATCAGCTGATGCATCTGAAAAAGAGACTTCAGCAAAGTCTCTGTATCAAATGTGCGGCGTTCTTCCGGGCAGCTGCAGGATGACGGACAGACTGGTCCGCTTCGGCTATATAGAACTTGAAAAAAAGGACGGAGAAACCGGAACTGCCGGATATCTTCAGGATGGCCATCATATCCGCGGCCATGAGTTCCACTATTTTGATTCCACAGAAAACGGACGGGAATGTACGGCATGGAAACCGGGAAGAAAACGGTCCTGGGACTGTATGGTCGTGCAGGGAAACATCATGGCCGGATTCCCCCATCTGTATTATCGGTCAGACCCGGATTTCGCCGCGGCCTTTGTGGAAAAATGCAGGCAGTTTTCCAAAAGACAAAGAGTTTTTCCATCAGGGCATAAACATAATTGAGCAAGAGGATTTGAAAAAATGGAATTATTGCGGCAGCCGGCACAAAACAGAATTATCGTCCTGCTGATAGCCGCTGCGGTGGATCTGCTGATCGGAGATCCTCACTGGCTCTGGCATCCTGTGCAGGGAATCGGTAGTCTCATCGACTTCTTCGAAAAGACCCTGCGGACTCTTTTTTCCGTTCCGCCCGCAAAGCCGGACACTGCCGATATCAATGCGGCAAGTGCTGAATATTCAGAAGGCTCAGGAAACCCGGAAAGCCCGGAAAGTCCGGAAAGACGCATAAAAAGCTGGACCTGAACAAGGAGATCAGCTTTGGCAAGAAAAAGGCAGAACCTGCCCTGGAGGAAGAGACAGATGAGCCGGAAATCCATCATATGATGGATACGGATCTGCATCTGCTTCTGGAGCGGGACCTGCTGGGCATGACC
>JAUNEM010000307.1 GCA_030525515.1 Eubacteriales bacterium | reverse complement strand
GGAGATTCCGCGGAAAACGAAAGCAAAAGCGAAAGAGGAAATCCCGCGGAAAATGAAAGCGCGGGAAGCACAGATAAAGAGAATGTGATCGTCACTGCTGTGGATGCCTGTACGGGAGAGATTCGCTGGGAAACGGAACTGGGCGCCAACCTGTCCTATGCCGGTTACGCCCGGCAGTCGGGGACTCTGGTATTCCAGGACAACATTCTGAGCGGATGGGAACTCTATCAGCGATCCATGAACAGGGAGAAAAAGCCGGAGCCCGTATGGAATTTTCTGCATGTCGAGGACGGACATGTGGATACTGTCCGGGACATTGAGAAAAACATATTCGGGGGAAAAGCGGTGCAGACGAATATCATGAAAGCCGGCGGCAGCTCTGTGTTCCTGTATGCGGCGCCCGAAGAGGAGGGAGAAATCTGGCTTTTGAACTATTCCCTGTCCGACGGAGCGACAGACAAGATCCGGATTCCAGAGGAATATCTTGATACAGTCCGGGCTGCCTATTTTCCCTCACAGATCGCCATCGATCCCGATGGCAATCTTGCTGTCTATGCGTTTGGTCTGAGCGAGTACACAGACGAGGGCGAAGAGATAATTGCAAAAATAAACCTTCTGGTCGACTGGAAGACCCATAAGATCAGGGAGCTGGAAAATACACCCATGATTGATGGACCCTCTGTCGTGACATGGAGCCGGGACGGAAAGCAGATCGCATTTCTCAGGTATGACAGGAAGGCGTTCCTGGTTTCCCGCGATGGAGAAATGCTATACCGGAGCAGCGAAGCTTCGGCCTCCTCCGCCCGCATTCATGGCATCGGTTTCCGGCAGAAAGATCTGTTTCTGCTGGAAGAGGAAGACTTTGACTTACACTTCAGGATCCCTGAAAAGGAGATCGATATCCTCCTCCCTGCGGGGAAAAACGTGCAGTTTGATCAGGACATACAGTCAGAGAAGGAGTATTTCTCCTGGGATCTTCCGGGCCATAAGCTTCTCCTGCAATATGGTATGCAGTCCTTCATCTTTGATCTAGAGACGGGAATCACCGAAGCTGTTATTGACAACATGGTGGCTTACAACCCGCAGACAGACACTTTGCTTTTGACAGACGATGACGGTCACATGTCCATCTTTCCCCGATATGGATGGGAAGACCTGGCAGAGAAGGGGAAAAGGATCCTGGGGGAGGATCCTGCGGGAAAATGACCGGATGTGGTAGAACTGATTCGTAAAAGGGAGACAGGCGATAGGTGCCTGTCTTCTTTTTTGTTAACAAAAAGCGAAAGTGTTAATTGCAAACAAAAGATTGTTAACGCACAGGCATGATATTATTTTTTGTATGGCAGAAAGACGGTCTGATTGGAATTTTTGTTTGTAAACGGACTGGATTTCACAGTCTTTTCTGCCTGTCGGATCAACGATCAATCCAGACACAGGAAAGAAGTGTCGAAGGGGAGGTACAGCATGAAAAAAGGATGGAAGCCATTGGCCTGTCTGCTTGCATCGATTCTCACAGTGGGAACTCTGCCGGTATCGGTGCCGGCAGCAGAGGCGGAGACGATCTTCAATGAAACAGAAGCAGATAATCTTAATCAGGCGGAAGACATTCTCTTCGAGCCTGAAGCGGAAGGAAATACAGAAGAGGAGGAGATCCCTGCCTCTGTCACATATATGGTGACCCTGGACGCGAACGGGGGTGTTTTTTATGACCAGTGGGACGATAGTCTGGGCGGCAGCTTGGAAAGAGCAGAGGTACTGACAAAGATCGTTCCGGTCGGAGAGTCTGTGGAGGTCTTCCCGCCTGTCCAGGAGTCAGTGGGTGAAGGGCAGTCAGCTTTTGTATTTGCAGGCTGGAGCTTTTCGAGAGAGGGAGAAGCCGAAATACCGGAGGGTGAGGCCTTTGTGCCCGATGCGGACTGCAGCTTGTATGCTGTATGGCAGACCGCAGAAGCGGCGGATTCCGAAGCGGCGGAAGTAGAGCCGGCAGAAGTCTTTGAAAATACCGATTCGGAAGTTCTGGAAATGGACCAGATATTGCCGGATTCCGATATGACGGAAGAAACGGCGGAGGAATCTGAAGCTGTTGAAGCCGGCGAAGAGGCGGCGGAATCTGATGAGGCGGAAGCCCCTGAGGAAACAGAAGGCCTGGGAGCTGTGGAGGCCTCA
>JAUNEM010000306.1 GCA_030525515.1 Eubacteriales bacterium | reverse complement strand
ATTTTCAACTTTAAGATATTGACCGGCAGGGCGGGCAGTAATTGCTGTTCAAGCCCTGGCGAGGAGATGAACCTGCGATCATCCAATCCCACAAAGCAAAGACTTGTTATCGCCTCGCGGCAGGATTTTCGCCGCTGTGCCCGGGTTATTGCGCGGGAAAGCGCGATAACATGCCTCCAAATCAATGGCGCATGAATTGTAACCGGAAATCTGTTCTTATGATAAAGCGAATCTGTTTTTCAATATATAGGTTTTTTTGACTTTTTTAAAGTCCTTTTATTTAAAGTACAACACTGACACCTGAATCATTGTTATCATACGCCGGTCATTAAAAAAAGCAAGTGAATGTATTGTGAACAGTGACACACCTTAAAAAATGGAAAGTGACCATAAACCAAATACCGATCAGATTATTCAGATTTATAAAAACTGCGTGTCTTTTTATTCATCTGATGGTACAATATCCGACGTATTCATTCTGCGAAAGGTTACACTTTCGAAAGACACTTTCTAAAAAATAGAAAAGAATTATTTTTCTGACATCGGGCAGGTTCACGGTGAACCTGCTCCATCAGATTCACATCGGGCTGAAAAGCCCGGATGACCGCTGTCTGCGGCATTCAGCGTTTAACAACCGCGGTTCGTGTCACACAGCTATGGAGGAAAGGTTATGAAAAAGCCAAACAAACTGCAGACTATTGTCTCTGTCGCGTCCTGTAAACTTACGCGGGCACTTTTGCGCAGAACCGGACGGGGCGGGACCGCGATCCCGGGGATCGTTGCCCTCAAACTGTCCAAAAATGTTCTCTCTGTCCCCGCCAGGGGAATGAAGATCATCGTTGTAACAGGTACTAACGGCAAGACGACAACCTGCAATATGATCGCCCACGCGATCACTTCCGCCGGTTATCCGTGTCTGCTCAACAAGTCCGGAGCCAATCTCCTCCACGGCATTGCATCGGACCTTTTGTGCAGCACCGACTGGCAGGGAAGGCCCAAATATCCCTACGCTGTGCTGGAGTGTGACGAGGCTGCTCTGAAACAGGTCGTCCCTCTCATCCACCCCGGGGTGATCGTTGTCACAAATCTCTTCAGCGATCAGGTCGACCGCTACGGAGGAGTGGAAAATACATTGAAAGAGATCCGGACAGGCGTTGAACTCAGTCCCAAATCCACTCTGGTCCTGAATGCGGAGGATCCGCTCTCCTCTTCCCTGGCTTTGGACACTCCCAACAAAGTGATCCGCTTCGGTCTTGAGCAATCAGTCGGTGTGCAGGGAAATATCGACCTGTCGGATGCCGGAACATGCCCCAGGTGCGGCAGCGCCTACGAGTACGACTACCATGTCTATGCCCATCTGGGCGGCTTCCGCTGCCCCAAATGCGGCCTGAAGCGCAGGACTCCGGATGTGGCGGTCACATCGATTGATGAGAAGGATGCAGCGGGTACTACTGTCCATATGAGGACAGTGGCCGGCAGTCCCGATTCCCGCAGGATCAGGATCGCCCTTCCCGCCGTCTACAATATCTACAACGCGGCGGCAGCTGTTGCTGCCTCCATTGCGGTAAACATTCCTCTTGAGGACGCGTGCGGGTCCCTGTCAACCGTAAAATCTTCTTTCGGACGCCTGGAGACCTTTGATCTCAATGGAATCAGGCTCCAGATGATTCTGGTCAAAAACCCCGCCGGCTGCAACCAGGCATTCTCCTACGTGACCGGACTGAATGAGGACTACACGGCGGTTCTCTGCCTCAACAACAGGACCGGCGACGGTCATGACATTTCCTGGATCGCTTCGACGGATTACGAGAAACTCTGCGCGGACCCTCATCTGAAAAAGATCTACGTTGCAGGCGACTGCGCGCAGGCGCTCTCAGAGAGGCTGAAGGAAGCCGGAGCTGTCAGCGAGGATGAGGAGCGCATGGAGGTCATCACCGATTACGATGAGATCGTCTCCAGGCTCAAGAGCGAGGGGCGCACTGCCTTCCTTCTTCCCAACTATACCTCCATGATGGAACTCAGACAGGCTCTCAGCAAAGAGACCGGCAGCAGGGACTTCTGGGAGTGATCCGGAATAAAAAAACGTCTGAGCTTCAATCTGATATACGTGATATACAAAAAAAGAGACCCGCCTGAATCGATTCATTCAGGCGGATCTCTTTTTTTGCTGTTTTG
>JAUNEM010000107.1 GCA_030525515.1 Eubacteriales bacterium | reverse complement strand
TCCATTTCCGGAAATGAGAGCAACGGCATGATGACCGGCGAGCTGATGGAGATCATGGATCAGCATATCCGCATGGTGGCTCTGGACGGACACAGGATCGCGACCAGAAAAGCGGAGCTCAGGGAGCCCTACGAGAATCGCAAGATCATTATTCCGGGCAAAACTCTTCAGGAAATCAGCAAGATCCTGGGAGGAGACACAGAGAAGGATGTGGATATCTTTTTCACTGACAAGCATGTCCTCTTTACATTTGACGACACTATTGTTGTCTCCCGCCTGATCGAGGGCGAATACTATAAAATCGACAAGATGCTGTCGAGCAATTACAAGACCAGGATCATCTGCCGGCGCAGAGAGCTTCTGGACTGCCTCGACAGAGCGACTCTCCTTGTCAAGGAGGAAGACAAAAAGCCGGTCATTATCATGATCCGGGAAGATGAGATGGAGCTCAGGATCAACACCGCGATCGGAAGCATGGATGAGACAGTGGCGATCCGCCGCGAGGGAGAGGATTTCAACATCGGATTTAATCCCAAGTTCCTGATCGAAGCGCTGCGCGCCATCGATGAGGAAGAGGTCACCATGTACCTGCTGAGCCCCAAGGCTCCCTGCTTTATCAGGGACGCGGAGGATATGTACTGCTACCTGATCCTGCCCGTGAACTTTATCACGATCGACTAAAGATACAGAAATCGCGGGATCCTGTCCACAATGAAGAGTTTTTCCCTTTTTGCGCGCGTATCCCGCGGCAGAAGTCACGGGTATTTCGCGGTGAAGAATAAAACCGGAAAAATAATTTAAGCCAAAAAAGAATCAAACCATTTGTAAAGCCTGAAAAACAGGCTTTGGGAGAGTAATGAACAGAGAAATAACCATCAGCGATGAATTTATCAGGCTCGGGCAGGCACTAAAGCTGGCGGGCATCGCCCAGACCGGGATCGAGGCAAAGATCATGGTCACTTCCGGCGGGGTGAAAGTGAACGGAGAGACCGAGACGCGCCGGGGCAGAAAGCTCCGGGACGGTGACAGAGTCGAGGCAGAAGGCGGCGCTTTTACAGTCCGCGGAGGAATGGCCTGACGGGGCTAAATATTTATGTATATCAGCAGTCTTGAATTGGCGGATTTCAGGAATATCGCCTCCCTGCACATGGATTTTTCTCAAGGGACCAACATTCTCTACGGGGAGAACGCGCAGGGAAAGACCAACATTCTGGAATCCCTGTATATGATTTCAACCACAAAATCCCACCGCGGTGTCCGGGATAAGGACATGATCCGTTTCGGGATGGAGGAATCGCATATCCGCAGTCTGATCATGAAGGGCGGGATCGATTACCGCGTAGACATGCATCTGCGGAAAAATAAATCCAAGGGCATCGCGATCAACGGACAGAGGATCCGGAAGGCTTCCGAGCTGATCGGTCTTTTGCATATCGTGTTTTTTTCTCCGGAGGATCTGGGCATCGTCAAGAACGGTCCCGCGGAGAGAAGACGTTTCATGGATATGGAGCTCTGTCAGCTGAATGCCAATTATCTCCATGATCTCAATCAGTACAACAAGACAGTGGAGAACAGAAACAGGCTTCTGAGGGACATCTATATGTTCCCGGATCTGGGAGATACGCTTGAAATCTGGGACGCCCAGCTTATCAATTACGGAAGAAGAATCATATCGGAGAGAAATAAATTTATTGAGGATCTGAACGGGATCGTCGGAGAAATCCACGGAAAACTGTCCGGAAACAGGGAGCATCTTGTCCTCAGATATGAGCCCAATGTTTCGGAGGAGGAATTTGAAGACAAGCTGCGCCGCTCCAGGGACAGGGATATCCACATGAAGACGACTTCCGTCGGCCCGCACAGAGACGATTTTTCGTTTATGGATGGTGAGACGGACCTTCGCAGGTACGGTTCCCAGGGCCAGCAGAGGACCTGTGCTCTTTCCCTGAAACTCTCCGAGATCGATCTGGTCAGAAAAGTCATCGGTCACCAGCCGGTGCTGATGCTGGACGATGTCCTGTCCGAACTGGACAGCGGAAGGCAGAACTATCTGCTGAGCGCGATCGGAGGAATCCAGACTTTCATCACATGCACGGGTCTGGATGAATTTGTGAATAATCGCTTTAAAATCGACCAGATTTTCAGAATCGAGAACGGAGCATGCGTGGAGAAGTCGGATGCTCCGGCATTATGATGTTTATGAACAGGTGAATTACGGGGTGTATATGCCGAAAAAGAGAGAATCATTCATGGATAACGAACAGGAAAACAGGGAAAATACAATCCTCGGAAATAATGATTTGCCGGTTGAACTGACAGTAGGGGAAGATGACGGATCCTATAAACTCAGTTTCAGCGAGAATGATAAAGAGTATCCGGACGACAATGTCAAGGATACGACGGAAGTCGGAGATTACAATCCCGACGCTATTCAGGTGCTGGAAGGACTGGAGGCAGTCCGCAAGCGTCCGGGAATGTATATAGGCACGACTTCCTCAAGAGGCCTTCATCATCTGGTTTACGAGATCGTCGATAACTCTGTCGATGAAGCCCTGGCGGGATTCTGCACAGAGATCACGGTCATCATCCACAAGGACAATTCCATCACTGTGTCGGACAACGGCCGGGGAATTCCTGTCGGAATCAACCACAAGACGGGTAGAAACGCCGTCGATCTGGTCTTCACTGAGCTGCACGCCGGCGGAAAATTCGGCGGAGGCGGTTATAAGGTCTCCGGCGGTCTTCATGGTGTGGGCGCTTCTGTTGTAAATGCCCTCTCCGAGTGGCTGGATGTGGTGATCCATCAGGGAGGAAAGGTCTACAGGGAGAGCTTTTCCAGAGGAAAAACTATTGTTCCTCTGGCTGAGATTGGAGTCTGCAGCGAGGAAGAGACAGGGACCAGGGTGACATTTATTCCCGATCCTCTGATCTTTACCGAGACGACCGTATTTGACTACGATGTGCTCAGGCAGAGAATGAGGGAGATGGCTTTCCTGACCAGAGGCCTCCGGATCACTCTGCGCGATGAGAGAAACGACGAACATCATTCGCCCCAGGAGCAGTCCTTCTGCTATGAGGGCGGAATCCGCGAATTTGTCACCTATCTGAACCACAGCAAGACTCCCCTCTACGACACAGTCATGTACTTTGAGGGAACGAAAAACAATGTGTATGTGGAAGTGGCGATGCAGCACAACGACAGCTATACCGACAGCGAGTATAGTTTCGTCAACAATATCAATACGCCCGAGGGAGGCATGCATCTGGTCGGTTTCCGCAACGCGGTGACCAAGACCTTCAATGAGTATGCCCGCAAAAATAAGATCCTCAAGGACGGAGACCAGAATCTGACCGGCGAGGATATCAGGGAAGGGATCACGGCGATCATCAGCGTCAAGATCGAGGATCCCCAGTTTGAGGGACAGACCAAGCAGAAGCTGGGAAATGCCGAGGCCAGGGGAGCCACAGACAGTATCGTCTCCGAACAACTGACCTATTTCCTTGAGCAGAATCCGGCAATCGCCAAAAAAATCTGCGAAAAGTCGATTTTGTCCCAGCGCGCGAGAGAAGCTGCCAGAAAGGCCAGGGACCTCTCCCGCCGCAAGACGGCCCTCGATTCCATGAGCCTTCCCGGAAAACTGGCGGACTGCTCCGACAAGGATCCCAAGAACTGTGAGATTTTCCTGGTCGAGGGAGATTCGGCAGGAGGCAGCGCCAAGTCCGCCCGCAGCCGCGCGACCCAGGCGATCCTTCCCCTGAGAGGCAAGATCCTTAACGTGGAGAAGGCCCGGGAGGACAAGATCTATGCCAATGAGGAAATCAAGGCCATGATCACAGCCTTCGGAACGGGGATTCATAACGATTTTGATATTACCAAGCTGCGCTACGACAAGATCATCATCATGACGGATGCCGATGTCGACGGCGCGCATATCGATACATTGATGCTGACCTTCCTTTACCGCTTTATGCCCGAGCTGATCCGGCAGGGACACGTCTATCTGGCCATGCCTCCCCTGTTCAAGCTCGAGAAGAACAAGAAGATCTGGTATGCCTACAGCGATGAGGAACTCTCCAGGATCCTGGATGAAGTCGGAAGGGACCAGAACAACAGAATCCAGCGCTACAAGGGACTGGGCGAGATGGATCCCGAGCAGCTCTGGGAGACGACCATGGATCCGGCCAGGAGAGTGCTCAAGAGGGTGCAGTTCAACGAGGAGACAGAGTCCGAAATAGACCTTACCTTTACGATCCTGATGGGAGATAAGGTGGAGCCCAGAAGGGACTTTATCGAAAAGAACGCGAAATTCGTGAAAAACCTGGATATCTGACCAGGAAAAAAAGGAATATGGGTTTTGTCATTTTTGTACTTTAAGACTGACATTTTTCCACTTTAAGATTGATAAAAATAGTATTTGCTGCGGAGAATTGATTTCCGGGCTCCGAAAGGGACAGAATGGACGAAACTATTTTTGATCGTGTACAGGAAGTAGACCTGAAAAAAACAATGGAGAGCTCTTATATAGACTACGCCATGAGCGTCATCGCCCAGAGAGCTCTTCCTGATGTGCGGGACGGCCTGAAGCCCGTTCAGCGCAGGATTTTGTATGCGATGAGCGAGCTGAACAATGGTCCTGACAAGCCGCACAGGAAATGCGCGCGTATCGTCGGTGATACAATGGGTAAATATCACCCCCACGGCGACAGTTCCATCTACGGCTCACTGGTAAACATGGCCCAGCCCTGGTCCATGCGCTACACACTGGTGGACGGTCACGGAAACTTCGGCAGCGTGGACGGCGACGGAGCCGCGGCCATGAGATATACCGAGGCAAGGCTGACCAGGATTTCCATGGAGATGCTGGCGGATATCAATAAGGACACGGTCACTTTCGTGCCCAACTTTGATGAGACAGAGAAAGAGCCTTCTGTTCTTCCCAGCCGTTTCCCCAACCTGCTGGTCAACGGCACGACGGGTATTGCCGTCGGTATGGCGACCAATATCCCTCCCCACAACCTCAGGGAGGTCGTTGCGGGTGTCACGAAGATCATAGACAACCAGATTGAAGAGGACAGGGATACGGAATTGTCCGAGCTCCTTTCGATCATCAAGGCGCCGGATTTTCCCACCGGCGGTATTATCATGGGCACATCCGGAGCCATGCAGGCCTATATGACCGGCAGAGGCAAGGTGGTGACCCGCGCGGTGACGGACATCGAGGCCATGCCCAACGGAAAGCACCGCATCATCGTGACGGAACTTCCCTATCTGGTCAACAAGGCCAACCTGATCCAAAAGATCGCGAATCTGGTCAAGGACAAGAAAATTGAAGGAATCACAGATCTGCGCGACGAATCCGACAGAGAGGGAATGCGCGTTGTCATTGAGCTGAAACACGACGCCAATCCGAATATAGTTCTGAACAGGCTCTTTAAGCACACGCAGATGCAGGATACTTTCGGTATCACTATGCTGGCGCTTGTCAACAATGAGCCCAAGATCATGAACCTTCTCCAGATGCTGAATTATTATCTGGACCACCAGAAGGATGTCGTGACCCGCCGTACTCGCTACGATCTCAATAAGGCCGAGGAGAGAGACCACATCTTGCAGGGTCTGCTCATCGCCCTTGACAATATCGACGAAGTCGTCAGGATCATCAGGGAAAGTCCCAATGTCCAGACGGCCAAATCCCGTCTGATCGAGAGATTCGGGCTGGATGACGTCCAGGCACAGGCAATCGTGGACATGCGTCTGCGGGCTCTGACAGGTCTGGAAAGGGAGAAGCTGGAGAAGGAGCATGAGGATCTGATGCTCAGGATCGCAGAACTCAAGTCAATTCTCGCGGATCCCAAGAAGCTTCTCGCCGTGATCAAAGAAGAGATGAATATCATCGCCGATAAGTTCGGCGACGAGCGCAGAAGCCGCATTGAGGCGGACGCGGGAGACTTTGATGTCGAAGATCTGATCAAAAATGAAAATGTCGTCATCGCCATGACTTCCCTTGGTTACATCAAGAGGATGACAGAGGACAATTTCAAGGTCCAGGGCCGCGGCGGCCGGGGGATCAAGGGCATACAGACGCTCGACAACGATTATATTGAAGATCTTCTGATGACCAGGACGCATGATTACATCATGTTCTTCACCAATATGGGAAGAGCTTACCGTCTCAAGGCATATAAAATACCCGAGGCCAAAAGGGCTTCCCGGGGCACTGCGATTGTAAATCTGCTCAACCTCATGCCCGAGGAAAAGGTTACCGCTATCATCCCGATCATGGACGAGAGCGGAGAGAGAAATAATCTCTTTATGGCTACCAGGAGAGGAACCGTGAAAAAGACGCCTCTGAGCGCCTTCTCCAATATCCGGTCCGCCGGCATTATAGCAATCAGTCTGCGGGAGGGAGATGAACTCATCGACGTCAAGCAGACCAATGCCGACAATGATATTTTCCTGGTCTCAAAGAAGGGCATGTGCATCCGGTTTAAGGAGACAGATGCGCGCGAAATGGGCCGTTCGGCTGCCGGTGTCAGAGGAATGAACCTGGATGAGGACGACGAAGTGGTCGCCATGCAGATCGATACCCAGGGCGATTCGATCCTCTTTGCCACCGAAAACGGCATGGGCAAGCGCACGATGCTGGATGAATTCAGGATTCAGACAAGGGGCGGAAAGGGTCTCAAATGCTACCAGATCACTCAGAAGACAGGATATCTGATCGGTGCCAAGGCAGTCACTGAAGGGCATGAGATCATGATGATCAATACAGCCGGAATCATTATCCAGCTGAGGGCAAGTGATTTTAATCCGATCGGAAGGATCACATCCGGTGTCAAGATGATGAACCTGGATGAGGGAGTGAAGGTGGTCCAGATCGCCAAGGTCCGGGAAAGTGTGACAGAGGAAGAATCTGAAAACCCGGAGTCCGGAGTTGAAGGAACAGAGATTGGCGAGCCTGAAGAGGATGGATTCGCCGATGACAGCTCTTCCGATGATGACAGTTCGGAAGAATAAATAAAGAGGTTATCATGTGACTGTTCATTTTTGTGATGGACAGTCACATTTTTAAATGGAATGCGGGAATCGTTGCAAAAAATGTACAAAAGAAAGGGAATTTAAACTTGCTACATTGGTAATTATTGCATAAAATATATAGTACAGATGCTACAGATGCAGTTTACATTCATTTTCAAAGGGATATTGAGGGAAAATATTCCGATGAATTTACAAATCCGGCAAAGGAGGAACCATTTATGTCTAAGAAAGTTGTTATCGCGGGTGCATGCCGTACAGCCATCGGTAAGATGGGCGGAGGCCTTTCCACCACTCCTGCTACAGAGCTTGGCGCAATCGTAGTCAAGGAAGCTCTGAAGCGCGCGAATGTACCCGCTGATCAGGTTGATGAAGTTATCATGGGATGTGTTATCCAGGCTTCTCAGGGACAGAATGTGGCACGTCAGTGCTCCATCAAGGCCGGTATTCCGGTTGAGGTTCCCGCTGTTACCATCAACGTCGTCTGTGGTTCCGGTCTGAATGCCATCAACATGGCTGCAGAGATGATCAAGTCCGGCGATGCTGATATCGTAGTCGCAGGTGGAACTGAGAACATGTCCATGGCTCCTTTCGCTCTTGAGAAGGGCCGTTTCGGTTATCGTATGAACAATGGTGTTCTGGTTGACACCATGATCAAGGATGCTCTTTGGGATGCATTCAATGATTATCACATGATCCGCACTGCTGACAATGTAGCTGAAGAGTGGCATCTGACACGTGAAGAGCTGGATGAGTTTGCTGCAAACAGCCAGCAGAAGGCAGTTCAGGCTCAGGAGAACGGCTGGTTCGACAGCCAGATCGTTCCCGTAGAAGTCAAGCAGAAAAAGAAAACCGTTATCTTTGATAAGGATGAAGGCCCTCGTCCCGGCACAACTGCTGAGAGCCTTGCAGGACTTCGCCCCATCAACAAGGACGGTGTTGTCACAGCAGGTAACGCTTCCGGTATCAACGACGGCGCTGCTGCAGTCGTAGTTATGAGCGAAGAGAAGGCTAAAGAGCTCGGTGTCAAGGCACAGGTTGAGTGGCTCGGCGGCTGCCTGGGCGGCGTAGATCCCCGCATCATGGGTGTAGGCCCTGTTGCTGCTACCAGGAAGCTCTTCAAGAGACTGGACATGACCATCGATGATATCGACTGCATCGAGGCAAACGAAGCTTTCGCAGCTCAGTCTGTCGCTGTCGCGAAAGAACTGAATTTCCCTGCTGAGAAGCTGAATCTCACCGGCGGCGCAATCGCTCTCGGACATCCCGTTGGAGCTTCCGGCTGCCGTATCTTTGTTACCCTTCTGGCTAACATGGAGAGAACCGGAGCCAAGACCGGTCTTGCAACTCTCTGCATCGGCGGCGGCATGGGCTGCTCCCTGATCGTCAAGGCTCTTGACTGATCAGTATGTTGAGATGATTGGTATCCTGAACTGAGAGGACGGTCAGTTATTTAAAAATCTGCCCGCAGGTTCCGGGGTGCCGGAAAAGTGAATATCCCTGTGAAAGTCATGTAATGACAGCCGGGGATGATCAGTAAAAAAAGGAACAGGATGGAAAAGTAATTTTCCATCCTGTTTTTT
>JAUNEM010000106.1 GCA_030525515.1 Eubacteriales bacterium | reverse complement strand
ATAATGGATATCGGAATATTTATAATGAATATCGGAAAATGAGGGGAATAGTGGTATACTGATTTTTAAAAAAGGAAGTATTGTACAGATAGTATTGAATAGGAATAATATTGAATAGGAGATCATTATGCTGAAAAATCCTGAACAGACAAAAGATAAGATCGTACAGTGGATCCGCGACTATTTCGCGGCGAACGGACCGTCCTGCAGCGCAGTCATCGGCATTTCGGGCGGCAAGGACTCCAGCGTCGCGGCGGCTCTGTGCGCCGAGGCTCTGGGAAAAGACCGTGTCGTGGGCGTCCTGATGCCTCGCGGTGTGCAGCCGGATATTTCCGACAGTCAGCTTCTGGTCGACTCTCTGCAGATTCCCTATGTGGAGATCAACATCGGGGCAGCGGCTGACGCGCTGGAAAAAACTCTGGAGGAGAATGCGAAGCTTCAGGAGATCTGCGGCAGGACTGAGATGGCGCGCGAAGCCAAGATCAATCTGCCGCCCAGGATCCGCATGGCAACTCTGTACGCGGTCGCGCAGAATCTGCCCAACGGCGGCCGTGTTGTCAACACCTGCAACGCTTCCGAGGATTATGTCGGCTATTCGACCAAGTACGGCGACGCAGCCGGCGATTTCAGTCCGCTTTCGGACCTTCTGGTGCATGAGGTCCTTCAGGTCGGGGCTGTCCTGGGCCTGCCGGAGCAGCTGGTCAGGAAGACTCCTTCGGACGGACTCAGCGGCATGAGCGATGAGGACAAGCTTGGCTTCACCTACAGCATGCTGGATCACTATGTCCTGACCGGCGAGTGCGACGACCAGGAGAAGAAGGCCCGCATAGACCGCCTGCACGTCCTGAATCTGCATAAGCTCCGCCTGATGCCGAAGTTCGAGATCGGGAGCGAAGACCGCGGCTGATCCCGGTTTAAGCCGAAGTTCGAGATTGGCAGCGAAGACCGCGGCTGATCCTGATTTATGCAGCAGAAAACCTGCCGGAGAGTCTGTCGGGCGTCCGGCAAGAAGTTCTGCTCTGCTTTGACGCTTTTTTAGACGGGGATTGTTTTATACTTTACTTATGCTGATGATATTGTCAGTAAGTCTATTTTTCCGGAGGAAAATGTGAAGGGACTCTGAAGCGCGGTTCCGGCGGCGGGTCTCGAATGATATCCGGGCAGATTTGTATTTTCGACAGACATCGAAATGTACAGAAAGGAACGCGCGAATGGGTACAGAGAATACTGCCGGAAAGACGGCATCTATAGGAAAACTGTTCGGCGGGAGCAAGAAACCTGCCAAGAGCAAAGCTGAAAACAAGCGCAATTCCGAAGATGATATTAAGAAACTGACGAGGACGGAGCTTCTGGAGCTCCTGATCGACGAGACAAAAGAGGCGGATCGTCTCCGCGCGGAGAATGAGCGCCTGAGCGAAGAATTGAAGAAGTGCCATGAGGATCTTGACCGGATCGCTTCCTTTGAAGCAGTGATAGCGCGTCTGGAATCGATTGTAAATGGAAGATGAGGATGATTATATGGGCGAAACTGATAACAGAGATACTGCATTGCAGACAGCGGTCGATCCCATCAATGAGACAGAACAGAATAATGGTGAGGAAACAGCGGCGGTCATAGAGGCAGATCAGGGCGCTCATTCTGAAGCCGGTGACAGGAAGGCTGCCGGGAGCAGCTCGAAGAAGTCGGGAAAGTCACAGAAATCGCAGAAGCAGCTGCAGAGGCCTCCGCTGAAAGAGCTGGAGGGAGAACTTCAGAGAGAACGCCATAAGATCCGTTACAGGCGTGTCCTTCGCAGCACTGTATTTACCCTGGTCACGGTGGCAGCGGTCGCTATTCTGGTCGCTACCCTCTGGATGCCCGTACTGCAGATTTACGGAGCGTCCATGACGCCGACACTGACAGACGGCGATATTGTGATCTCCCGCAAGGTGAAAAATCTGAGGCAGGGCGATATCGTTGCCTTCTATTACAACAACCGTATTCTGGTCAAACGGTATATTGCCAACGCCGGTGACTGGGTGGACATTGATGAAGAGGGAAATGTTTATGTAAACGGTGAGCTTCTCAATGAACCCTATGTCTATGAGAAGGCGCTGGGAGAGTGTACCATAGAACTTCCCTACCAGGTTCCCGAGAACCGTATATTTGTTTTGGGAGACCACCGGAGTGTATCCGTTGATTCACGAAGCGCTTCGGTCGGCTGCGTCGCGGAGGATCAGATCGTCGGAGAACTTGTTTTCTGCGTCTGGCCATTCAGCAATCTGGGAGTTGTCAGATAGGATGATCCCGGATGCCTGCGCCGGATGCCGGACCGCGGACAGATCCTGATCCGGGACGGAACCTTCGCTGAGCAGTCTGCCTGCCGGATAGTCCGGGCACTGACGTGTCCCGGCACACTGAACAATAAGAATTTGATAAGGTCAGCCACCATATGCCGCCTTTGGGCTGTGCATGGCGGCTGCCTTTTTTTACGGCAGATTTTCCCGGATCCCTTGCAAAAATACTACTCAGCTGCAAAAAATACCTCCCGGATCCCTTGCAAAAATGCAAAAATACTTTCCGGGTTCCTCGCAAAAATACTTTTCTGTTTTCGGACATTTGTGTTATAATGGCGGTTGCGTATGTTCTGCGGAATCATGCGGGCGATTATAAAACATAATAATGAGCAGCAATTTATTTTCAGTATAAACGGAGGAGTAGACCAGGATGTCCAATACGGTCAAAATCAAAAACAAAAAGAAGAAAAAAGAATTGAAAATCAATTACAAACTCTGGGCGATTGTTTTTGCAATCTTTGTTGCAATCATTGTAGGACTGGCAGTCTGGGCTTCTTTCCACTGGGGAGTGGGAATGGGAACGATCGGCGTTGAGCCTGTGGATCCCCAGGAAGCCAGCGTGTCCGCAACGGATGCCGCGTCTGAATTTTCCACAGAGGATGTGATCACCCTGACTCCCGAGCAGCTGCAGCAGCTTCAACAGCAGCAGGCGGCCCAGGAAGGCGCGGGCGCTGTCGAGGATGCTCTTTCAGACAGCGTCGAAGAAGCTGCCGGAACGGAGGCGGCTGAAGGTGAAGAGAAAGCTGAAGGCGAAGAGAAGGCTGACGGCAAGTAAGCCGCGGAACGGTTCCGGATACCGGTTCCTGATACTGTGTTAAATACAGGGGCCCAAAACAGAGCGTATACTTGCGGCAGGAGAGGAAAAGCTTATGATTACAGAAGAAATCAGGGAGGAGCTGTTCCGGCTCCGCGACACAGAATACCGCGATTTCCAGGTCAGGCTGATTCCTTCTGTCGAGCCGGACCAGGTGATCGGCGTACGGACTCCGGCGCTGCGCAAGTACGCCAGGCAGCTGGCCAAAAGGGCGGACGCACAGATCTTCCTGCGGGATCTTCCGCACCGGTATTTCGATGAAAACCAGCTTCATGCTTTCATGATTTCCGGGATCAAAGACTACGGCAAGTGCCTGGAGGAGGTCAATATTTTCCTGCCCTGTGTGGACAACTGGGCGACCTGCGACCAGCTTTCTCCCGCGGTCTTTAAGAAGCACAGGCAGGAGCTGATCCGGGAAATCCGCAATTGGATCGACTCGGACCGGACCTATACCGTCCGCTTTGGCCTCGGGATGCTCATGAGTCATTTCCTGGATGAGGATTTTGATCCCGCATTTCTGGATCTTGCGGCAGGAGTCCGCTCTGAGGAATATTATATCAAGATGATGATTGCCTGGTATTTTGCCACGGCTCTGGCAAAGCAGTATGACGCTGCCCTGCCTTACATCGAGGACCGCCGCCTGGAACCCTGGACTCACAACAGGACGATTCAGAAGGCTGTGGAGAGCTTCCGGGTCAGTCCGGAGCAGAAGGACTATCTGAGAAGCCTCAGAATCCCGCGGAAATAAAGGAATGATTAAACAGAAACAGTGAAAAAAGCCCTTCCGGAACCGGCAGACGCGGTTCCGGAAGGGCTTTTGGTCTCATGGGAAATCGCGGTTTCCTTTGAGATTAAATGAGATCAAATGAGATAGAAACCTTCGGGCGAATGCGCACATGCGCGTAGTGAATCATGTCGCTGAAGAGGCCTGGCCCATGTAATGAATTTTTCCGCCTTGCGGCGGACACGGGCCGGGCGGGGATAGAGGGCGGCGCGGCCGCCTCTGCCCTATTATTGCAGTGCCGGCTGTATGTGCTTTTTCCGGTAAGCCCGGTAGATCAGCCAGGACAGGAAGGCCACTATCACATCGCTCACCAGCTGGGACCAGGCCAGTCCGTACATTCCGAACAGAAAATCCATGATAAAGAGCATGGGGATATTGATCATGAGCCAGCGCATGATCACCAGGAACAGAGCGATTCGTCCCCGGCCCAGGGCCTGGAAAAAGTATACGTAAATGAAACTCAGGAACATCATGATGGTGGCCAGCACGCGGATCCGGAGAAAATCGGAGCCCAGGGCCACGGTTGCCCCGTCTTCGATGAAAAAACGGATCAGGAAGGGGGCGAAAAGTTCGTAGAGCGCGATGCTGCTGATGCTGATCGCGATGCCCGCGTTGCGGGCAGCCCTCAGGACCGCGTTCATCCGGGGAAGATTTCCCGCGGAATAATTGTAGGCGGCCAGAGGCACCATTCCCAGGCAGAGGCCTATGCCCACATTGAGGGGCAGGCGTTCCACCTTGAGCACGATTCCGATCGCAGCCAGAGCGATGTCGCTGTGGGAAGCCATCAGGCGGTCGAGCACGATGTAATCCAGATCGAAGAGGAAGGGCCCCATGGCGGCCGGTATGCCGACTCCGAAAAAGGAAGCCATGAGCAAAGCTTCCGGCAGACCCTCAAGCAGAGAAAAATGCAGGATAGGATTTTTCAGCCGGATGATCAGGATGATGAAATAGGTGCAGGTGATCGTATTGGCCAGTGTGGTGGCGATTCCGGCGCCGAGGATTTCATTGCCCGGCGGCAGCAGGACGAACATGAAGATGGGATCGAGAATGATGTTGATCACTCCTCCCATGGAGATCGCGAATCCCGCCTGCTTCGAACAGCCCGCGTTTCTCAGCAGGTTGCCCATGGTCATGGCCGCGATCGTCGGCGTCGCACCGATCACGATGACAGTGAAGCAGTACTGCCGCGCGAATTCAAAGGTCTGGTCGCTGGCCCCCAGGACCGTCAGGAGCGGGCGCATGAATACTCCGGTCAGGACCGCGAATAAGAGTCCCGTGAAAACGGAAAACCAGAAGCTGAAGGAAGCGACCCTGCGGGCTTTTTCCGGCTTGTCCGCGCCCATCAGCCTGGCAATCAGGGTGCCGCCCCCTGTCCCGGCAATATTGGAAACCGCGATGCAGACATTGAAAATGGGCAGGATCAGCGCTGCCCCTGCCACCATATAGGGATTGTTTGTCCGCCCGATAAAAAATGTGTCCGCCATATTGTGGACCAGCACGATCAGCTGCGAGATCACGGTGGGAATAGCCATCGCGGCCAGAGCTTTTCCGACCGGCATCTCTTCAAAGAGCAGCCTGCTCTTTTCTTCTTCCAGCTCCAGGGCTTCGTGAAGCTGTTCGTCCGCCTCGGCCCGGCTGTCTTCAGGGACTTTCGCTAACTGCTCGTCCACCTCATCCAGGATATCTTCAGGGGCTTTCGTGAAATACTCGTTCCCCTCTCCCCGGGTAACTGCCGAGGCTATTTCGTCGAACATGTCCTGACTATTCTGACTGTCTATTATACTCTGCCTGCTGTCTGCCGCAGGATCCGGCCCGGAATGCCCGGATTGATGATTCTGTTTATTCATGATGGTGGATTTGGCCTCCGTTCATAAACTCATATGTCTCCGGCCTGGATTTCCAGTGAAAGATATATGATTATTTTACCATGTTTATGAAGCGGAAACCTCCGTGTTCTCACAGATTTCCTGCTTTATGAAGCGGAAACCTCCGTGTTCTCACAGATTTCCTGCATGTTCTTCGCGATCGTATCCAGGCAGTGATACATGTTCTGGCGCATCTCTTCGGACAGCCCCTGTCCTGCCTGCCGAATGACCTCGTCGGCATGCCGTCTGATCTGGGCGGTGAGTTCTTCTCCTTTCTCCGTGAGTACCAGGGAGGCTCTGTAGCGGGAATCCCCATAGGGCTCAAGGATTCCTTTTTTCTGGAAAGAAGAGATCGCTCGGGAGACGTCCGCCTTGTCCCGCCGGCACAGCTCCGCCAGTCTGGCGGCTGTGAGCCGGCCGTCGCTGCTCCCGATTACCACCAGATAGAGGGCATAGGCGCCGCGGAGACCGTATTTCTTCATCTCCCTTGTCGCGAGCTGGTTCCAGGACCTGGATATGCTGAAGATATCCATCGTAAAGTGTTCAAAGCTGCTAATCATGATTATGACTCTTCATCCTGATGTAAATAAAGCGTATCAACAGTATATTCTTCATCCTCTATGGCGCAATACCTGTGACTTCAGATAACAGTCGTGGGATACTCGCGCAAAAAGGAAACCAATATCACGCCCTGCCGGCGGATGACCGGAAGAAAGCGACTGCCACGCCGCCGGGGCCTGCATGTGTGCCGATGACGCTGCAGAGCTGTTCGCAGCAGAGGCGGTCCACTTTGCCTTCCCAGAGGTCACGGCTCTCTTCGATATATTCGCGCAGCATCTCATCGGAGGTGCCTGTGTACCCCAGAAGGACAGGCTTCTCATAGTCGATGCCGCTCAGGCCGATCTGTTCGATCAGGAAATTGTTTGCCTTTTTGGAACCCCTCGCCTTGCCGAGAAAAATAACGTCTCCGTCCTTCACGGTCACAACGGGCTTGATGTTGAGCACACCGCCGGCGAAGGCAGTGGTACTGGAAATTCTTCCGCCTTTTTTCAGATACTCCAGAGTGTCAAGGCGCGCGAGCAGGCAGACTTCATCCCGCTTGCTCATAAGGTGCTGTGCCAGTTCATCCAGCCCCATTCCCTGATCGGCGCACTGCTGGGCGTATTCAGCCAGGACGCCGGAGCCGATCGAAACATTGCGGCTGTCGACAACGCGCACGTTGGGAAAATCCTGCGCAGCGATCAGGGCGCTCTGGAAGGTGCCGGACAGTCTGGAGGAGACAGTGATCACGATCGCTTCCTCGCCGGCATCGCGCAGCTTTTTGAAAATCTGGGCAAAGGTGTCCGGCGGCGCCTGGCTTGTCTTGGGCAGCACGCTGCTGGTCTCCAGCATTTTGTAAAAGTCCTGCTTGCTGAGAGTAACACCGTCGCTGTAATCAGTTTCCCCGAAGGAGACCGTGAGCGGAACGACGGAAAATCTACTGGTATAAGACGCGTCGGCGTCTACTGTGGAATCTGTAATAATACGAATGGACATCTCTCTTTCCTTTCTTTAATTCCATTTTCTTTTTGAAATCTTATTATCCTTCTGAATATCGTTATCTTTCTGATTCATTAAAAATCTTTCTGATTCGTCCAAAAAATAGTTGTTGATTTATCAACGTGCGACATCATAGCGCGGAGTCGTTGAAATGTCAACATTTATTTTTGGAGCCGGGATTATTTTTTTTAGGCTGGGAATCCGGTTTTTTCTAATTTAAAGGAGTTTTTATGACCGCACCCGGTTAAAAACGGCGGTTTTCTGCCTGATTGGAACGGTGATTCAGGATTGTTGAAAAAAATTTTAAAAAAATTAGCACTCACCCCTTGACAGTGCTAACAATGAGTGTTATAACACATATAGAACAAAGGAAACAGAGAAGAAAAAAGAAAAGCGATGCGGGCGCTCAGAGAGTTTTAAAGAGCGGCAGAGCTGAGATCCGGAAACGGAGATCTTCCCGATCCCTTCCATTTGTTCCGATAACATCTGTACATTAAACTATTTTGTTTGTATATAGGAGGTAAAGATCATGTTATATCCTAGTATTTTTGGTGAGAACCTTTTTGATGACTTCATGGACTTCCGTTTCCCGACATTCAGGGATTTCGGCTTTGACGATGTTAACAGGAAGCTCTACGGCAAGAACGCCGCACGCCTGATGAAGACGGATGTACATGAGAAAGACAATCAGTTCGAAATCGACATTGATCTGCCCGGCTTCAAGAAAGACGAGATCACACTGACCCTGGAGAAGGGCACGCTGACCGTCGCGGCAACCAAGGGTCTGGACAAGGACGAGAAGAATGACAAGGGCAGGGTGATCCGCCAGGAGCGCTATGCCGGCTCCATGCAGAGAAGCTTCTTCGTCGGCAACAATGTCACAGAGGAGGAGATCAAGGCAAGGTTTGAGGATGGTGTCCTCAGACTGCAGGTCCCCAAGAGAGAGGCAGCCAAGGTTCCCGAGAAGAAGACCATCGCGATCGAGGGCTAAAGGAATGAGAGACAGGCTGTAACCCGCCCCGGCAGAGGCGGGACGGCAAAGGCCTGAAGGAAGAATGAGCGGCGGGCTATGCCCCACCGGGACATGATTGCGGCGGGATCCGCCGCACAATAAAAGAAGACACGAGGCGCACAGAAGCGGAAACGCGGCTGTGCGCCTTTTGACGTTCAGCCCTTAGCGGGGGCTCTGATCTTTGTGGGGGTTCAGCCCTTTCCGGGCGGGGTCTATGCTGTGGAAAATATGACACAGATGAGGGGTGATTTGTGTTATTTTTTCACACCGGTTATGTGTAATTTTTCCACACAGACAGTT
>JAUNEM010000105.1:6641-8657 GCA_030525515.1 Eubacteriales bacterium | reverse complement strand
GAGAGTGATACCGAGACAGGGATTCCAAACGAGGAAGTCCGTGCATCAGGTGCCGGCATCTGCGGCGTAGATCTTCGGCAGTTGCAGGGGCGCCGGCCGGAATAGGACAGGAAAGAATAAAGTAGAAGAGAATCTGACAGGAGAGGAGCACGCAAAAGTGAGGGAACGTAGTTATCAGCTGAAAATCATTGAAAAGAAATCCAGGCCGGTGATCTGGCGCCGGGCTCTGATTCCCTATGGAGTTACTTTTTCTGTTCTGGCATATCTCCTGAATGAAATCATGGAACTGGAGGAACCTCCCTTTTTCCAGATGAAATTTGCGGATGAACGCTTACATCTAAGGGAAAAGGAGAAAGTGGAGTCTGCCGATTTCCATGCGGAGGCCTGGTTTGACGTCAGGAATGCAAAGAATACCTTCATTGAGGATTATTTTAAAGAAGGGACATGGTTTACCTACTCTTACGGTGGGGAGAAGGAATACCGGGTAGAGATTGAGAAAATCTGGTATGAATATGCGGTCATCGCTCCAATACTGCTGGGGTTCAGCAAAGCAGATTCCTTCTCTTTTGCCGGGGAGGAAAGTTACGAAGAGCATACCCACAGGCTGGTCATGAACTGTATGTGTGAGCGTAAAGACAAAGCGGAATTCATGACTTTGTCAGAAATATACAGACACGCAGCAGGGACCGGAATGCGGATGCTGCCGGCAATGAAGGAACCGAAGTCAGAGAAAGAGAATTATTTTTCCGATTATCATCATACACTGACAAAAATAGCAGAGCTGTTTACTGAGCGTGCGGAACTGGAAAGGCAGATCGAAGAACTGAAGCAGCAAATGAAGTTTGAGCAGGAACACGGACTGAAGCACCTTGACAGCCGGCAGGACCTGTCAGAACTGAAGACCCCTGTCCGCCTCACCCAGAGACAATTCTTCAAGGCCTTTAACAAAAATGATCTGCTGGACATCGCAAAGAGCATGCATATCAGGGTGAATTCGACCTGGAAAAAGTCCGAGCTTGTCGAAATAACTGCCAATGAAGTGCTCAGACCCTCCTGGTTCAGAAAGCAGCTGCTGAAGCGGACAGAAGCGGAACTGGCACTCTTCCGCAAACTTTGCAAAGAGGATTGCTGGTATATTCCCGAAGAAGAAGAGTGGGATCCGTTGGAGGAACTGGCAGACAGGTTTCTGGTTTTTATCGAAGAGCAGGGCCGTGCTGCGGTCTCTGTCGAAATGAAAGAACTCTTTGAACAGACGGACACCTCTGCATTTCGGAAAGAATATGCAGATCTGCTCTGGTTCCGCCAATGCCTGTATGTTGTCAAAGTCATGTATGGATCGGTTCCCATCACCATCTTCCGCCAACTCTACAGCAGGAAGGAGGGAATGGAAATTGATACACCGGAGATCGTGCGGCTTCTGGACTTCTTCTCCGGCATCAGACAAATCCCGGTAATAAAGGGAGACAGACTGATCGCCGGGAACCTGTTAGAAGAGGATCAGTATAAGCTGGTGGAAGAAGAGCAGAAGGGCAAAGAGTTCTATATTCCCGATCCTGAAGAAGTCGAAAAACTATATGAGTATACATACCCGGCTTATGATCCGGAATATCAGAGGTACACTGCTTTTCTCAGAAAAGAATTTGACCTGGATGATGAAGAGCTGTCCGATGTTGCCTACATGACATACAGATGCCTTGCCAATGGAGGCAGGATCTCGGATGTTGCAGCAATACTTGATCAGGAAGAACTTGCCTTCTCGAGCCAAAAGGCAATGAAGAAGTTTGTGCCTCTGATCATTGACCTGAGCAATCATACCAGGATGCTGTTCAACTGCGGCTTTAAACCGGATGAACTGGCGGCCCGGCGCAGGAATGTATCTCCCCGCACCCCGGAAAAGAAAATGCAGAAAATCTATCCCAATGACCCCTGTCCCTGCGGCTCCGGCAAAAAATACAAGAAATGCTGCGGCAGGAAGTAGCATGTTTGCATTGGACAACTATGGACAGGAAATATGAC
>JAUNEM010000105.1:0-6541 GCA_030525515.1 Eubacteriales bacterium | reverse complement strand
GATCACCGGCTTGCCATGTTCTTTGCAATGAGCGTCGGGAACATGGTAACGGTGAAACAGATTCATCACAAGATAAGGGATCTCATGTATGAAGGACTGGGGATGTGATGAAAAGTATTGGAATGCAGTAAAATGCCTGAATACAGACAGGAGGAACACTATGAGAGCGCTTGTAACAGGACCGGGGGATGTCGGGGCGCGGATCATGGACGAACCGGGGCAGGATGCCGTCAACGGGATTTCCGGGCAGATTCAGGCGGCAAAGATTGGAAAAGGCATTGAAACAATACATACAGAATTAAAATCTCCCATTATTTACAGAGCGATCAGAATGCGGGTGACAGCTGAGAGAAGTACAGGAGGGCCGAAATGGGCGCTTTTACGGTGAACCGGATTTTTTCTATTTTACTGGAATATGATGTTTTGGAGGAACCGCATAAGGGAGTACGGTACGGGCGAAGAGAGAGAGTTACTTTTGTTTTTCCGGAGCGGGTATGCGACAGAATAGCCGCACATTCAGCTTCTTATTACTCATGGTTTTTGCATATGGACCGCCGGGGGGCTCCGATCCGGGATTATTTGCGGTCTCTGTTCGAGGAGGACTCCTATGAGGTCCTGCATGAAATGGAGCGGAAATGCAGGATCCTTCTGAACAGAGGAGGGGATCCCGGAAGCAGGATAAAGAGTGGTGCATGGAGAGAACTGCTGAATCTGCTTGGAGAGGAGGTTCCTTTTTTTGTATATGGCGGAGAGGCATCAAGACGGCTGGAGAGGGTGGCAGAGGCAGATCCCTGCAGGGCACTGGCCTGTATGTTTCTGATCGCGGGCATGGACGGCTGTACGCCCGGGCAATATGAGAAGATCCTTCAGAGCTGGGAACTGTTGAACCAGACTCGCCTTCAGGAGGACGATGGGGTACCGCTGCGGCGGATCCGGACGGCAGAGCTTCTGTATCTGGACGGAAATCGGAAGGAAGCCCTGCAAATGATGGAGCGGGCAGCGGAGGATCTTCGTTTCATGATCCGGGATTGTGGCAGGACAGCTGAGGAGACGAAAGAAGCGGATACAGATGCCGACACAGCAACAGACACAGCTTCTGATCCGCCATCAGACGTTGTGTCTGAATACAGGAGACAGCTCGGCTCGCTCCTTCTTCGGATCGGTGAACTTTGTCTTCATGGGGAGGAAGATGGAAAGAACGCCGTTGAGGATCATGAGGAGTCGGTGCCGTATGCCCTGCGCTGTCTGAGGGAGAGCGTGGAAAACGGGTGTGTACAGGCCAATGGACCGCTTGCGGAACTGGCACTTCGGGAGGGACGGCTTCCTGAGGCAGAGAGTGCCCTGCTTCGCGGCGCCAAGGCGGGCGACAGGAATTGCCTTCGTATGCTGGGCAATGCCTTTTACCGGGGGGACCCGCTTGCAGGATCCCGGAGAGACCTTTCACAGGCAGTCCGTTATTATCTTGCGGGAGCCTGTCCGGAGGATTCTGCTGAAGGAGACGCGCTCTGCCAGTATATGCTGGGGCGCATCCTGGAGGAGAAGCCGGCGGCTGTTTACGCGGATCACAATAGAGATGCGGAGGAGTCAGAATCGAATGACAGTATTCCGGGAAGAGCTTTGCTCCCGCTGTCTGAAGCACAGAGGGATCCGGCTTACTGGTATGCCGCTGCCGCCAGGAATGGGAATGCGGAAGCTGCCTCGCGGCTGAATCGTCTGTCCTGGCGTGCTTCCGGGCGCAGAGCTTTTACCGCCGCAGACGGCAGCAGGAAGGGCTCCGGGCATATAATGAGAAAGCGGATCTGTCTGATCAATTCCGCTTCGGAAAAGAATCTGCTGTTTGCGCGAAGCCTCCCGGAAAATGAGTATATCCTCTTTCTTTGCGAAGGGTCCTCCGGCGGGACCGAATCGGAGAGAGACGGGACAGTCAGGGGAAAAAGTGCCGGAATCGGGAATCCTGAAGATAAAACCGGCGGCAGATTCTCTGTGAGCGCGGTTTCTGCATGGAATATGTCACAGCTTTTCTCACGGATCGGGGCCGATTATCTGGATCTGGCTGCCTCCGTGAACCGCCGGGCTGATTCGCAGGGCGGCAGCCAGTCCTCCGGGTGCCTGCAGGAAATTAGGGAGGAGGCCGCAGCGCCTGATCCTGGAACCATGACCGGGAAAGACCCTGTGCAGTGGCTGTGGGAAGTCTTCCCGGAGATCCTGTGCGTGGCGCTTGACGAGGACGGGCAGAGGAACCTTCGGGACGGACTGCAGATTCTGCGGGAAGCATACCTGCTGCATGAGCGCTCCGCGGAGCTTTTGGGAATCGGGACAGATACAGCATCTGATCCTTTCTGCGGGATGTCTGTGGGGTGTGGTGCCGGCGGGACACCGGACGGAAGCTCTGATGATCCGCTGACCGGGCCGCCTGAAAGCCGGGAGGATCGACTCTTTTATCTTTTGTCCGACCGGGTGAAGCTTTTTGTGATGGAGGAAGAGGAATATGCGGCCCCTCTTCTGGACAGTGCCTGCAGCCGTCTGGGAGATTTCTATCTGCCTCTGCAGATCTGTGATCCTGCAAAAATGGCTTCTGCATGGCTCCTGGACCGCCTGCCGCTGTTCATTCCCTGCATGCGGGAAGACCGGCAGGCCGGGAAGCCTCTTCGCATGGAAACGGTCATTTTCGGAGATCATCCCGGCATCGTGCAGATGTGCAAGGACATCCTTGCCACAGCACAGATTGAGGATCCGCAGAGCTTTCCCTTTTCCCTGACGGTGGTCTCAGAAAACGCGGATGATCTGGAGGAACGCTTTCTGACTGACTGCCCGGGACTGGCCGGCTCAAAAGCTGACGGGCTGGCAGCACAGCCGCTGTTTGTAAAAATGAAACCCGAATCACGTTCCCTGCAGAGTCTCCTGCAGAGCCGGGACAGTCATTTCGAAGAGGGCACAGGCGGAACATCCGCAATGCCCCTGAACGAGGAAAGAGAACAGGAGATCCGGAGCAGGATCCGCTCTGCTTCTTATCTGATCGTCTATGCACAGGAGGGGAGGCGGAATCTGTCACTCGCTATGTTCCTGCGCGAATGGTATCTGAAAACGGATCCGACCTTTACAAGGCTGCCAATGATCGCCTGCTATTGTGAAAACGGACTGGTCGAGGAGCAGATCCGAACACTCTGCGCCGGCGCGGAAAAGACGGGAACAGACTGGTTCAATAATTACCGGATCGAAGCCTTCGGCCCGGCGGAACAGATGTTTTCCTATAAGGAACTGGTTCAGGGGCGGCTGGAACGATATGCCCTTGCCAGTCATTTTGCCTGGTATACCTTCACAATGCGAAAAGATCGATACCGGGCGGAGCATGACTACTACGTCAGGACCTATAATCGGGACAGCTCCCGCATGAATGCCCTGTCGCTTCCTTACCGGCTTTTTTCAGTGGGAATCACTTTTGCGGACTGGCACGATTATGCCGCGGACCTTCCCCGAGTCAGTCTGGCGGACAGATTCAATTCCTGGCTTCTGGCGAGGGATCTTCAGGAGGAAGGAGAAAAAACGCGCGAAGATATAGTCAGGCGAAAAGACGGACAGGATCCCGACGCCAGAATCCAAAGTGAAAGGGAACGGCGTCTGGAGGAACTGGCAGTACGGGAACATGGACGATGGAACCGGTTCATGCTTACACGAGGATGGATGACTGCGTCGATGGAACAGATGCTGGCTTATCTGCAGCGCGGAAACAGCGGAAAACAACTCTACATTGCAAAGCTTCATCCCTTCCTGTGCAGCTGGGAGAAGCTGGGACAGAAGGGCGGCTCTCCCGGATCTCCCGCAGGGATCCAGCAAACCTTTGATGCTGCCATGCGTCAGATCCATCCTGACCACAAATCTGTAGACATCCGGGAAATCGACCGCGTAAATATCAGAATGACGGCAAGGATTCTGCATGCGGAAATGCTTTGCTGAAAATGACGGAGAAATGATGAATCAACAGGTATACAGGAACAAAGCCTTCATCTCTTACCGGCACACCGGGAGGGACAGCCGGATCGCTGCCCTGCTCCAGAGGGAACTGGAGAATTACCGGCTTCCGCGGGGGCTGGACTTTAAAAAACAAGCTTTCTCACTCTCTGCTGAGCAGAATTACCAGAATCACCGGCTTCCGCAGGGGCTGGACGGACAGAAAGAAAAAACAGGAGCGCTTTTCAAAAGCTTTCCGGCAGAAAGCAATCCCCGCAGGCTGGGCAGGATCTTTCGGGATACGACGGATCTTGGGGCAAGGGCGGATCTGACAGCTGAGCTGCGCCGGGAACTGGACGACAGTGAATATATGATCGTCCTCTGTTCCACCGCTTCCGCGGAGTCCGTCTGGGTCGAACGGGAGATCCGCTATTTCCTGCAGACGCACCCGGCGGAAAGGATCCTTCCGGTTCTGATCGACGGGGAACCGGAGCAGGTACTGCCCGCCATGTTTGACCGGTTCGGAGAAATGCCGCAGCACCCTCTTGCCTGCGACTTCCGGGAGAGAACCGGGGAAAAAGATACAGAGGAAAACCTGCAGATCTTTCACTTGATCCGGGGGAGAATATTCCGGTCTGATCACAGGGACAGTTTTTCCAGAGCGGAACTGACCCGTCTGGCGGCTGCTCTGCTTGACTGCCCCTATGACATGCTTGCCAATCGCAGGAAACGGTATGAGACCAGGAGGCGGGCAGCTGTTCTGGGAGCAACCTTCCTGCTGCTGGCTGTGGTGACGATTTATTATGCCATGACAAGTGCCCGGATCCGGCAAAGCTACCGCGACCAGCTTGTCGCGGAGTCGGAGAGCCTGGCAGTACGGTCAGAGACCGCCCTGGCGGGACAGCAGCGGTTCGATGCCATCCGGTATGCGCTGAAGGCCCTTCCGGAAAAAAAAGGAGACCGCCCCGTAACAGGACAGTCTGTTCTGGCTCTGCAGAAGGCGGTCACGGCCTATGTGCCGGAGGGAAACCGGAGGACTGAGCAGACAGCGGAGCTGGCGGCACCCGGACGGATCCAGGATTATGAGGTCTGTCGGGGAGATGATGCTGCCTATGTATGTGCTGTATATGGATCTGGTGATGTGATTCTCTGGAATGCGGACACCGGGGAAGTGCTGTTTGATTCCGGAGCCGGCGTGGAAAAAGATGACAGCTTCGAAGCTTCCACGAAGGAGGAAGGCGCTGGAGAGAACGCCGGAGAAAACGCATTTCAGGAAGACCGGGAGATGTATGACATGACTGCGTATGATGTATCTGTGCATCTGACGCAGGAACTGCTTGTCTTTGCAAAAGGCTGGACGCTTACCGCGATAGAGACCCGGACAGGAAAACTGCTCTGGCAGGCAGAGGAGGAGAGGAATATCAAACTGACTGTTTTTGATGAAAAAGCAGGCGCCATTGCTCTGGAGGCAAGAGGAATCAGGCATGATATTCTGCCTGTCTCGGATTCGAAAGAGAGGGAGAACGAATTCACGCCCGGAGAGCAGGTCGGTGAGCAGGTCCTGGAGCTGCAGCTGCGCAGCACAGCGGACGGATCTCTTATTTACCGCAGAAATGCCGGTCAGGAGGAGAACCCGGACACAACCTTTTTTGTGAATGCCTCTTTCACCGGAAACAGACATCAAATCCTGCTTCTGAAGGGAGCAGACGATCAATTTTTATTGCAGCTGCTGGATCCTGAGACCAAACAGGAAAAAACGCTGGCACAGGAAAGATGTATCATCGGATATTATCTGACTGACAATGGCCGGATCCTGGCAGCTTCGTATGAAACACTCCGCGACAATATAAAGGGTTTTAAGTCCGGCACAGGAAACAGGGAGATTCGTTACAAACAGAAGGGGACGGAGCCGCTCTCCATCTTCTGCATAGATCTGAAGTCGGGAAAAGAGAAGTGGAGGACGATTACTTCCTGTACGCAGAACTGCAATATCTGCCTGTCCGGCGATCTGGAGATCGCGTCTGCGGGCGGGAGAAAAGTCTGTCTTGCGACAGCAGGAAGCCATATGGAAATTCTGGCGCAGGACACAGGGCAGTGTCTGTACACCTATGACCTGCCGGGGCTCCCTGTCAGCTGGAGTATAGGAGAAGGCCGGTCTCTGTCCGGGGACACCGGGGAGGCGCTTGTGTCAGCCCTGCGGGACGGCAGTCAGGTCTTCTGCTTTTTTGAGGACAGCGAGATCAGCAAGTATGAGAGCGTTTTCCCGGGTCAGATTCTGGAGGCAAAGGAAGCGGGCGGCTTGATGTATTTTCTCTGCGGACAGGAGGACGGGACTGGGTACAGTGACCGGATCCTTGTCGTGGGGGAGTCTGTGTTTGATCCCGAGGGGACATATCTGCTGGATGCCTGCGGAGATCCGATCCATTTGGAAGAACTCCGTCTTCGCTACGGGGACAGCACCACTGACAGATCGCTTATAGGGAGCTGCATCGTTGCCGGGGACAAGTTTATTCTGATCCGAAGGAAAGAAAACAGCGATAGCAAAAGCGAAAGAGGAAATCCCGCGGAAAATGAAAGCGCGGGAAGCACAGAT
>JAUNEM010000305.1 GCA_030525515.1 Eubacteriales bacterium | reverse complement strand
TTGGAAGTCCGATTAAAAGCCTGATAAAAAGAATCAATAAGCAATCCATAAGCAGCAGTCACAAAGCTGTCTTCCGACATTTTGTGACTGCTGCTTTTCGTCTGTCAGATCCCGCCATCTATGGTTTCGTCTGCGGCATCCTGTCCGCAAGCATTACTATGCCCCCTGCACGCGAACATAGCCATGCCCCCTGCGCGCAACAAACCTGGAAATGCCTCCCTGTGCGTGCACATGGCCGCGGCATCTTGCGTGCGAACATAGCTGCGGCTCCTGTCCGCAAATATGCAGGAAGCATAAAGACACGCAGCATAAGCCGGAGGGCTGATTGCCGGGAATCGGAAAAACGACATAAAATTACAGTTTGCAACAACTATACGTTTTTTTTGACGCTTTCTTTAACACCTGGTTGTGTACAATATATAACAGGAAAGAAATTTTTTGCTAATCATTTTTCGTATTCATCATATGAGCTATTGGATCAACCGGGGGCAGATATCGATGGAGAGTGAATACAGAAGGCGGAGACGATCCCCTCACAGACGGGGCCCGCAGGAATGGGAAAACAGAAGAGGGCAGAAAGCGGCGCTGATCGCTTTTAACATCGCTTTACTGATTATGCTTTTTCCTGTCGCAATTATGGGCAGCCAGGAGCTTTCAGCCGGCAGAGCCCGCATGTCGCTTTCCGCCTGTTTTGATAATGGAATAGTAGAAGAGAAATATGTGCAGAACACAGAATATGGTACTTATTCCCTGACTGCGGTCCCACCGGCAGTCGGTGCGGAGAATCCACAGGCTGATTCACAGGCCAATCCACAGACCGATCCACAGGCCGGAGGAGACAGTCAAAGTATGGAACCCGTGGATGAGTATGAGATGAACCGTGAAGCTCAGGGAATGCAGCCAACCACCAGTGGAAAAAGTATGGCGATGGTGCATGCCCCGATAAATATGTGGCCTAACTGCACAGCCATTTTCATATTTGCCTGTATTATCATTCTGATTGCGACTGTACGGATTGTTACGTTGGAACATAACGATAAAAAGAAGAGAAAAAAATCATATACCGAACAAATCTGAGCCGGGGCTGCCCCGGCTTTTTTTACTCCCTTTTGAACCCTTTTAACTTTTTTTGACAATTCTTATATGTTAATATTTTTATATGAAATTAAAAATCGCGTGTGAAAGGAAAAGATGTTCCTGAGAAATTTTCCGGAGAGAAGGGTGGCGGCTTGACACGAAGCGGAAAGGTAAAAAAGCATATAATCAGGATTCCCGCGGAAGTCAGGTGCAGAATCGCGCTGGTGTCGGATCTCCACAATGCCGACGGGAGCAGAGCCTTGAAGATCATAGGTGAGGGCAGTCCGGATCTGATCGCTGTGACGGGAGACCTGTTCATGGGCTATCTGCCTGGAGGGACCAGGAGTCTTCTGGAAACACAGCCGAATATTCCGGCATTCGTCAGGGGCTGTGTAAGGATTGCCCCGACATATATCTCGCTGGGTAATCATGAGTGGCTTGCGTCGGAGAAAGACCTCAAAGCTCTGACCCGGGAGGGGGCAGTCATTCTGGACAACGAGTGGATAGAATTCACTTCTGCGGCAATCCTCCTGGGAGGCCTTACCTCCGGGATGTTGACGGATTTCAGGGAGTTCCGCAAACAGATGGGAAAAAACGTACCGTATCCCCACGAAGTCAGGCACACGAATACCATCAGGATCATTCCGAACGCCGGATGGCTCGATGACTTTGAGGAGATGCAGGGGTACAAGATTCTCCTGTGCCACCATCCGGAATACTGGAAACTGCAGGAGCCCATGCTGGCGGAGCGCAGGATCGATCTGGTGCTGGCAGGCCATGCCCACGGAGGGCAGATCCGGATCCTGGGACGCGGGCTTTTCGCGCCCGGACAAGGAGTGCTTCCCGAATACACCGGGGGCCTCTATCGAGGAAGGTATGGAAAAATGGTGGTCTCGCGGGGCTTGTCCAATACGGCTCCCTGGCCGATTCCGCGCCTGTTCAACCCGCCAGAAGTCGTGTTCGTGGATCTGGGACAGTGATCCTGAAGAAAAACCGTCCCCTGTCTCCCCAGAACCGTCCCCTGTCTCCCGCCTATCTCCCGGCGAGAAGGTCTGCGAAGATGCCCGCCCGGAAAATGGCAGTTGAATTGTAAAAAAACATTGATTATAATGTCTGTTGGAAAGTTC
>JAUNEM010000304.1 GCA_030525515.1 Eubacteriales bacterium | reverse complement strand
CCCTTACAGGAAGGATTTTTAATATGATTAAAGTGCTTTTTATCTGCCACGGCAGTCTTTGCCCGGCGGCGAATAGTTGCTTAAAGTGGCGATAAATGGCAATTCGTAATTTCTTATACCAACATTGTACCAACATTCAGAGAGAAAACCTGACATACGAGCGTTTGACCAAAAGAAGATAGAATATAATGGGAAAGCAATGCTTTTTGCATTGCTTTTTCCGGCTATAGTGATATAATCGGGTTTAGATACGAGGTAAATGAATGAAACTACAGTTTGAATGGGACGAAGAGAAAGAGCTAATCAATATCTCTAAGCATGGCATCGATTTTGAAACAGCGAGCCATGTATTCCTGGATCCAAATCGTCTGGAATACTATGATGAGGCTCACAGCTTTGCCGGGGAAGAACGGTGTATCACGATAGGATTTGTCGAAGAGATACTGACAGTTGTGTATACCGAACGGATAAAAGCACTACGTATTATCTCTGCGAGAGTGGCAACGAAAAAAGAAAGGGCGATCTATTATGGCAATCAGGAAATATGAATTAAGTGCGGAACAAAAGCTTATGGAAGAACAGATCAATATGGTCAGGGAGGCGGCAAAACGTCCTATTGTTACTGACGATGACAATCCGGAACTGACAGACGAACAGCTGGCATCGTTCCGAAGAGTACATGAGGACAGACAGGCAGACCGAAAGAGGCAAAATGTTACATTACGCCTTACTCCGCAGACAATCCGGAAGGCTAAATCTTTAGGGAAGGGATATAGTGGGATTCTAAGCCGCATTGTGGAGAGTGTACTGGATGATCCCGCTGTATTACGTAAATATTTGTAGTCGATGTGATGCATGACTTCCTTTGTTCTGGTACAGATGAGAGGAAGACGAAACTTCTGGCAGAAAAGGCCAGACAGAGAAGGGAAGCCCTATGTCCAGTTTCACAAAAGATGCTATTAAAATGACATTTGTAAGCCTTCTTGACCAGAAGCCCCTGAACCAGATTACAGTAAAAATGGTCGTGGAAGAGTGCGGAATTAACCGCAACTCCTTTTATTACCATTTCCAGGATATACCGGCACTGTTTGAAGAAATCATTATGGACCATCTTGAGCAGTTTGTCAGGAAATACCCTACCATCGATTCCGCGGAGGCCGCCCTGAATGCGGCTGCCGACTTCACAATGGAAAACCGCCGCGTCCTGCTGCATATCTACCATTCGGCAAACCGTGACATCTATGAACGGTACCTGTGGAAAGAATGTGATTACATCGTGTCCGCCTATGGAAAGACCCTCGTTAAGGATCTGGACATTTCTGAAAGCGACAGGAGAATACTCGTTCATTTTTATAAATGCGAATGCTTTGGTCTTGTGATTGACTGGCTGAACCAGCAGATGAAACCGGATATCCATAAGGAAATATCCCGGCTGTGTGAACTGCATCACGGGATGATTGAAGAGATGATAAAACGCGCGGCTAAAAAATAAAATCAGATAGACAACCTTTCCCCCATGCCCAAAAACAGGCATGGGGTTTCTATATGGATATTGCCATGCTTTGAGAAATCTTTCCCGCATTACTTCATTCAGCCTATGCAGGAAATTCATATCCCCATGTAGAAAGTCAACTTACCCATGACTAAAGTCACGGGCTTGTGCCTGCCCTGCGGTCAGACAGCGTCATACGACGCCTTCCGCATTAGGCTGTTTGCTTAGTCCGTACAGGTACGGGTGGCGGCACATTGGCGGGACGGTTGACTGCGCCCCACCGCATCAGGACATGCCTGACACGGGCGGTATCATTCTCCTGACACCTGAGCCTTCAGGAGGTACTCGATTCCCATCCGCTGGAGGTTCATCGCTCCGATGCGGTCATCATTGGTGGTGTATCCGCATGCAGTGCATTTAAATGTATGTGTTTCATGTCTCCTGCTCTTTTTGTCCACATGGCCGCATATGGGACATGTCTGGCTGGTAAAGGCAGGATCAACAGACAGCATGGAGCTGCCATACTTTTTTGCCTTGTAAGCAAGTTTCTGCTCAAGGTCATAATAAGTCCAGCTCACCTGTGTGTACCGGTCCTTTATCCTGACACGTTCGGTGGCTCCCCTGATGCCGGTAAGGTCTTCCAGCACAAAGAGCGTACCCTCGGGGTTACTGCAGACGAGTGCCTTAGAGATACAATGGTTCACATCGTTCATCCAACGGT
>JAUNEM010000010.1:21398-31301 GCA_030525515.1 Eubacteriales bacterium | reverse complement strand
GTATCCTGCCCATGACCTTCGCCATGGTCGTGATGCCGTCCACCATGGTCTCGGTCCTTCCCATCGGCGGAATTCTGGTGAAAAACGGAAGCCTGTCTCCGCAGGATTTTGTCATGATCATCATCCTGTCTGTCGGACTGATCACTCCCTTTGTGACTCTGATGAGCTATTCGGATGACTTAAGGACAATGGGGACGATCTTCGGAGAGGTGAGAGCAATCCTGGATGCTCCGGAAATGGTGCGGCCGGAGACGGGAAATGTGCCGGAGAAAAACAATCTGGAGCTGAAGGAAGTGCATTTTTCATATCACACAGACGCTGATGCCGAGGTCCTGCACGGCGTTTCCATGAAGATTCCGGAAGGTAGTTTTGTTGCCCTGGTCGGCCCCAGCGGCAGCGGCAAGAGCACTATTGCCCGCCTCATTGCGTCTCTTTGGGATGTGACCGGCGGCAGTATCTCGATCGGCGGAAGGGATATCCGGGATATTCCCCAGGAGACCTACGCCGATAAGATCGCCTTTGTCTCGCAGGACAACTATCTCTTCAATATGACAGTCAGAGAAAATATCCGGCTCGGCAGGCCCTCCGCAACAGACGCAGAGGTGGAAGAGGCGGCAAAAAAGAGCGGCTGCCACGACTTCATCATGAGTCTGGAAAAAGGTTACGACACCCTGGTCGGCAGTTCCGGCGGGCATCTCTCCGGCGGCGAGCGGCAGCGGATCTCCATTGCCAGGGCCATGCTGAAAGCGGCGCCCATTGTAATTCTGGACGAAGCTACCGCCTATACGGATCCGGAAAACGAAGCAGTGATCCAGAGGTCTGCTTCGAAGCTCACGGAAGGAAAGACGCTGATCGTCATCGCCCACAGGCTCAGCACCATCGTGGATGCGGACAGGATCTATGTGGTGAAAGACGGCAGCATCTATGAAGAAGGGACTCATGAGGAACTGCTTGCCCATCATGACCTGTATGAAAAGATGTGGAAAGCGCATATGGAGGTGAAGGACAATGGTTAAAATCATCAGCCGCTTTTTTGCCTTCTGCGGGGAGGAAAACCGCCGCAGATTTCATCAGTCCATTCTTCTGGGAGTACTGCAGGCAATCTTCGAAGCACTCAAGATCCCTGCCATAGCCTGTATGGTGCGGGCACTGCTCCGCGGCAGTGTGACCACGCAGGATATCCTTCTTTCGCTTGGGATCATGCTTTTTTCCATTATCGGTTCGAGCCTGACCAAAGCCAGAAGCATGATGCTGCAGACGGAAGGCGGTTATGACACCTGTGCCAGGAAGCGCGTGGAGATCGCCGAGCATATGAGGTATCTGCCCATGGGATATTTCAATGAGAAGTCCCTGGGGCAGATCACTTCAGTCACCACAAATGTAATGCAGAACCTGGAAAATGTCGCGACACGTGTGATCATGATGGTCTGCGAAGGATTGCTGACGACTTCTCTGATCATAGTGATGCTGTTCTTTTTTGACTGGCGGATCGCACTTGTATTGCTGGCCGGATTTGGGCTCTTTCTCTTTGCCAATCGTTTTCTTCAGAGAGCTGCCGGGACCATGGCCAGGCAGAAGGTCGATTCCGATGAGCGGGTAGTTGAGAAGGTGCTGGAATACCTGCAGGGTATGGCGGAGGTAAAGGCTTATCATCTGACCGGGACAAAGAGCAGGGAACTGAACGATGCTGTCTCGGCCAATGTCAAGGTAAATTCGGACATGGAACTGACCCTGATCCCCCGCATGAGCGCCCAGAATCTTCTGGCCAAGCTGACCGGAGTGTTTATGGTGGCCCTGTCCTGCTTTTTTTACTGCGAAGGGTCTATGGATGCCCTGACGGCGGTCGTCATGGTGATCTCCGCTTTTATCGTCTATGCCAGCCTCGAGACGGCAGGAAATTACTCCGCCCTTCTCAGGGTGGTGGATGTGAGTGTGTCGAGAGCGCAGGAAATCCTGGATACGCCGCAGATGGATATCACAGGGGAGATGATCACGCCTGAGAACAGAGATCTTGCCGCGGAGGATGTGGAATTCTCCTACGAGAAGCGCAAGGTCATCGACGGTGTGACCGTGCAGATTCCGGAGAAGACTACGACGGCCATTGTCGGGCCCTCCGGCGGAGGCAAGACGACACTTGTGAACCTGTTGGCCAGGTTCTGGGATGTGGATGCCGGAACAGTGACCCTGGGAGGAAGAAATGTAAAGGGTTACGACATGGATTCCCTGATGGAAAACTTCTCCTTTGTCTTCCAGAATGTCTACCTCTTCCACGATACCATAGCCGACAATATCCGCTTCGGACAGCCGGATGCGCCGATGGAGAAGGTGATCGAAGCGGCGAAGAAGGCCTGCTGCCACGACTTTATCGAGGCGCTGCCGGACGGCTATGAAACCGTGATCGGAGAGGGCGGCGCCAGCCTTTCCGGCGGGGAAAAACAGCGCATTTCCATTGCCCGGGCCATGATGAAGGACGCGCCGGTCATTTTCCTCGACGAAGCTACCGCCAATGTGGACCCGGAGAATGAGAACGATCTGATGCGGGCTATCCAGGCCCTGACAGCGGAGAAGACGGTCATTATGATTGCCCACCGCCTGAAGACGGTGGAGCATGCTGACCAGATTCTTGTCGTGGACCACGGACAGATCGTTCAGCAGGGGACACACGAGAATCTGATGAAGGAAGAAGGCATTTATCGGAACTTTATCGGCGAGCGGCGCGAAGCGGCAGGCTGGAAAGTAAAAAGACAGTGAGACGCAGCTATGCGGGAGCGTTTGACGCGCGAAGCAGCTTAAACCATACGTGGTTTGTGGCAGACAGCCATTGAGGAAAAGGGTGATTGCATGGATCGGAGAAAATATAGCCTCAATGATTCTTTTGCTTGTTGTGGCGGCAATCGTATTTTTCCTGATAAGAAGCAAGATCAAAGAAGGCAGACACGGGACGTGCGGCTGCGGATGCGGCTGTTCAGGCTGCAGCAGCTGCACTGCCCGGAAAAAGGAGGATGAAAATGTAAAAAAGTCGAAATAAGATTGAGAAAATGAAAAACAAGGCTGCCCTGCTGTATGAAATCAGCGGGGCGGCTTTTTTATGACACAGCCTGCGTAAGGATTTTTCCGCCTGTCGGCGGACACGGGCCGGTCGGGGGGCAGAGGGCGGCGTGGCCGCCTCTACCCTATTTGACTCTGAATGGAAAAAGAAAGCGCAGGCAGAGAACTAAATGCGGCTGTGATGAGTCCTGCGCAGCCCTGGAGAGACTCTCTGAAACCGGAGAGACTTCCTGAAGCTGAATGGGAGAACTAAATGCGGCCGCGATGAACCCTGCGCAGCCCTGAAGGGACTCCCTGAAACCGGAGAAACTGCCCCGGAAGCTGAATCGGAAAACACTTGGACGAAACACGATTTCCGCTTTGATATAATCGAACAGATTTCGTAAAGAAGCAGTGGTTTTCGTTTTATTGGTGAGTACTACGGAAGAGCTACGGGGGATCAATACATGATTGAAAAGACAGCTTTTTGCCCATTTTGCATGAAACCTTTATCCGGAGATGATGGGAAAAACGGATCCGCAGCCTGTATTTTCTGCGGAAAAGACGCCGCATCCTATAAAACCTCTTCCCATCATCTCCCGCCCGGTACAATTCTCAAGGATCGATATCTGCTGGGAGGTGTTCTGGGGGAAGGCGGCTATGGAATTACCTATATCGGTTACGACAGGCTTCTTCAAAACCGGATCGCTGTCAAAGAATATTTTCCGATTGAATTCTGCACAAGGGATACGATCGGCGGTAATTCTGTAAATATTCTCTCCGGTATTTCGGCGAAAAACTATGCGCGTGAGATGCAGAAATATCTTACAGAAGCAAGGCTGCTGGCAAAGATGGAAAAACAGAGAGTGATCGTAAATGTCAGGGATTATTTTGAGGATAACCGAACAGCCTATATTGTGATGGAATATATACAGGGAATTACTTTTACAGAGTTGACGCGCAAGAGCGGAGGCTTATGCGGAGGAAAGGATGCCAGGGCTTACATCATTGATTCAGCAAAATACTTGTGCTATGATTAAGTTTCCGGAATTGGAAAAAGGAGTTTATGATATGGACTATTTGGTTGAAGTACAGGGCCTGCGCAAAGTTTTTCATACCAGGGACAGTGAGCTGGAAGCTCTTTCGGACATCAATCTGAAAGTGGAGGCAGGCGATATCTATGGCATTATCGGTATGTCCGGCGCCGGCAAGAGTACGCTGGTCAGGTGCCTGAATTATCTGGAGGTTCCGACAGAAGGCCGCGTGCTGATCGAAGGACAGGATCTGAGAGATCTGTCCCCCAAAGACCTCAGAAAGCTTCGCGGCAATATCGGAATGATCTTTCAGGGCTTTAATCTTCTGATGCAGAAGTCTGTCATTGACAACATCTGTTTTCCCCTTCTGATTCAGGGAAAAAAGAAGGAAGAAGCGAGGGAGCGCGCCAGGGAACTCTTGAAAATTGTGGATCTTGCGGAAAAGGAAAAAGCCTTCCCTGCACAGCTTTCGGGCGGACAGAAGCAGAGGGTCGCCATTGCCCGCGCCCTGGCTTCCCATCCCCGGATCCTTCTGTGCGATGAGGCGACCAGCGCCCTCGATCCGCAGACGACCGCCTCCATCCTTGCCCTCCTGAAAAAGATCAATGAGGAGACCGGGATCACGATCATCATTATCACCCATCAGATGTCAGTGGTTCAGGAAATCTGCAAACATGTGGCCATCATCGAAAAGGGACATCTGGTCGAGGACGGAACGGTTGAGGAAATCTTCACACATCCCAAATCACACGCGGCCAGGCGGATGCTGATCGAAGGGAAAGACCCTGATGAGCAGCTCCCTGAAACCGGACCGGAAGACAATCCCTTATCAGGACCCGAAAGGGAGATGGAGCTGCTTCACGAAAAGCGCCGCATCAGGATTGTGTTTTCCAAAAACTCCTCTTTCGAACCGGTCATCGGCAACATGGTTCTGCACTTCGGCATCCCGGTCAATATCCTGAAAGCCGATACCAGGGACGTCGCAGGCGTCGCCAGAGGCGAAATGATCCTCGGGCTGCCGGACGATGCTGTCCTGCAGGAGCAGATGATCACCTACCTCAAGGAACATGAACTGGCAGTGGAGGATGTGTAAAACAGCCATAGCCTGTTTCGGGGCGGTCTGATTTGTGACCGGAGACAATTCCTTAAGTGTATTGTGAGCTTAGGCGATTTGTGAACCTGAGCTTATTATGAGCTTACGTGATTCGTGAGCGTAAGTGTCCTGTGAAAAAGCAAAAGTAAGAACTGCTGATACTGCGGCAGTGCCGGGAGGCATAAAAATGTTTTCACCTGAAGTGATTCATATGATAATACTGGGAATCGGGCAGACCCTCTACATGGTGATCCTGTCCACTCTGTTCGGTTATGTTCTGGGGCTTCCGTGGGGGATAGCCCTGGCGGTCACCAACAAAGAGGGGATCCGGCCGAACGCGGCAGTTTACAGGGTGATGGATTTTATCACCAATATCATGCGCAGCATTCCCTTCCTGATTTTATTGATCCTGATCATTCCCCTGACCAAGCTGATCGTCGGCAAGAGCTATGGTTCTACTGCGACCATTGTTCCCCTGGTCATTTCCGCGGCGCCCTTTATCGCGCGCATGGTGGAGTCCTCCCTCATGGAAGTTGATCCGGGCGTGATCGAGGCGGCGGAATCCATGGGTGCGGATGCCTTTACGATCATCACCAAAGTTCTTCTGGTCGAGGCGAGAGTATCCCTGATCGTCGGCGTGACCATCTGCTTTGGTACGATCCTGGGCTACAGTGCCATGGCAGGCGCCGTGGGCGGCGGAGGACTGGGCGACATCGCGATCCGCTATGGCTACCACCGCTATCAGGCGGACGTCATGATCGTGACGGTCATCCTGCTGGTCATTCTGCAGCAGATTTTCCAGTATGCCGGTATGTTCCTGTCCAACAGGATCGACAGGCGCCGGGTGTGAGCCCTTTTTTCAATCTGCCGGCTTGCGCCTTGCCCGTTCCTGCCCGACAGGATCGACAGGCGCCGGGTGTGAGCTCTTTTTTCAATCTGCCGGCTTGCGCCTTGCCCGTTCCTGCCTGACAGGATCGACAGGGACAGGAGGGCATAAAATGGTTATATGCGGGTTCTGAAATCAAAGCGAGTCTTGAATTTCGGAGCTCTGTATTATAAACGATGTAACTTTCAATTTAGGAGGAAAAGGTTATGAAAAAGAAACTGATGGCAGCGGTGTTGGCAGGAATCCTGGCAGCGGGTGTGCTGACCGGATGCGGCGGAAGCAGCTCCGCCTCCGCGCCTGCCGCGGAAGAGAAGAAGGAAGAGGCTGTTGAGGAGGCCGTCGAGGCCGGTACAGCCGCAGCGGGCCAGGAGGCACCTGCCGCAGCAGCTGCGGAAGCTCCGGAAGACAATCACATCACTGTCGCCGCGAGCCCCACACCCCACGCTGAGATTCTGGCGCAGGTAAAGCCGGTTCTGGAAGCCCAGGGCTATGAGCTCGAGGTCATTGAGTTTGAGGACTATGTCCAGCCTAACAACGTCGTCGACAGCGGTGAGATCGACGCCAACTATTTCCAGCACATCAACTATCTGGAGGACTTCAACGCCAACCACGGCACTGACCTTGCCATTGCCGGCAGGATCCACTACGAGCCCTTCGGCATTTATCCCGGCACCAAGGCGACCCTCGAGGAGATCGCGGACGGCGATACCATTGCCATCCCCAACGATCCCACCAACGAGGCCCGTGCCCTGCTTCTGCTTGAGGCCAATGGCATCATCACTCTGAAAGAGGGCGCAGGCATTACCGCGACCGTGAACGATATCGAGTCCAAAGCTGTCGATGTACAGCTCAATGAAGTCGAGGCGGCTCAGGTCTCCCGTTACAAAGACGAGATGTCCTATGTCGTCCTCAACGGCAACTATGCCCTGGCAGCAGGCTTCAAAGCCGGAACAGATGCCCTTGCTCTGGAAAAGGGCGATTCCGAAGCCATCCAGCAGTATGTCAACGTCATCGCCGTCAAGGCAGGCAACGAGGAACTCCCCAAGGTCAAAGCCCTTGTCGATGCCCTGAAGTCTGAAGAAATCAAACAGTACATCACCGATACCTTTGAAGGCGCTGTCATCGCGTACGAAGAATAATAAATAACGCAGCTTATGACCTGATATCCGGACGCGGGTCCTCCGTACACTGTGGTTACGCACACTGTGCATGTGTATGCCCGCAGACATGAAAACTGAAAGCCCTTCCCTTCCGATCTGCTGCCCTTTGGTGCAGTGTGCGGATGGGGAGGGCTTTTTTCTTTGACGGATTTTCACTGTTTCCGACCGTTTTACAAGGCAGGCAGCAGGAAGCACGCGGCTTAAGAACGAGTGAGGCTTCACAGTCGAAACAGTGATCCGGATTCTGATTCACAGCATATCAAACACGGTTGATTCATTGACTATTGTCCGAAAAGGTGCTAATATTCAGTAAATTGTAAGTTTTGTACCGCTATTTTCAATATTTTCTGATAATTTAGTGCAATTCTCTTGCCTTGCAACAGGGATCACAGACGGAGTATTGGATGGCGGGAACAACCTGCAATGAAGGCTGATCAGGACAGCCTTTTTCTTTTTTCATTCCATGCTCGTGGTTCTGGGCTTGTATATCGGCAGGTGTGAAGAATGCGATGTGCATTTCGGGGATATTAAATACAGCCTGATCGCGGTCATATTGCTTGACGCTATTACTTTTTATATCAATTCTATGATGGCGACTCCCTATTATTCGGGGGATACGCTGATCGGTGTCGGCAATGCGGTCAACTATTTTTCTTCCTACAATAACCCCCTGGGTATAGTGATGGCCAACAAAGCCCAGTGGTTCATCTACCTGGTGGTCAGGTTTGTTTCGGCCATCATTTTGATGGTTTTGATCAATCTAGCCTCTGTTGAGAAAGGAGAAGGGAAGAACTGTATGAAATGCGGTAAGGAACAGGAAGTCTTCTGCGCTTGAGGTTCAAGGCTCGCTCGCGAGCCTTGCGCGATGAAGAATAAACAAAGAAGGGGCTTCCCGGGCTCCGCTGTGAGCATATCACTGCAGTTCACGGCGGAAACCCGGAAGCCCCTTATTTTTTTATCTTTTTATGACTGTTTAACCGGATCATCTGCTGCCGGGAATGCAGTTTAAAGCTGTCCTTCCGCCTCGAACTTTTTGCGCAGATCCAGAATATGGCGGAGTTCCTTCAGGACGCCCAGGTCAGAGAAGGAGCGCTCGACGATGTCTGCAGCGTCCTGCATCTCAGAACGGGCATTTGCTACAGTTGCGGCAACACCTGCCTCATGGAAGGCGGAGAGATCATTCAGGTTGTCTCCGAAATAAACAGTCTCTTCCTGACCAATTCCGAGATATTCCTGCAGGAGCGCGAAGGCTTCGCCCTTACCGGCCTCTTTGGGAAAGATATCCAGCCACTCAGCTCCTGAGATTGTCATGGCCAGGTTTTTGGCGCGGCTGGACTGATCAAGTCCTCTGGTCGCTTTTTCCACGTTGGGGTGATGTACTGAAATTTTGATGATGTTGTCAGTCGGGATCGCTGTCAGGTCATCAACATTCTTGACGGCGTAGCGGTAATTATTGCTCATCAGCTTGGCAATGGGTGTTTCGGTTCCCTCAATCCAGCTGACATCCGGGCCCTCGACAACGATTTCGGCGCCCTCTATGGTGCGCAGCCGCTCGATGAGCGGGAGATACAGTTCCGGTTCGATCTTCCAGCTGTGCAGGACCCGGTCCCTGGTGCGGATCACGGTTCCGTTGGATGCGATGAAATAGATGTCGTCCGCGACCGGCTTGAAGAGTTCCATCATGCTGTGGTACTGCCGCCCGCTGCAGGCGCAGAAAATGATCCCGGCCTCTTTGAGTTCCCGGATTACATCGTAATATGCAGGATCGATGGTATGGGTTCCCTCCTTTATCAGGGTTCCGTCAATGTCACTGGCGATCAGTTTGATCATAAGCCTTATTCCCCTTTCTTGATTCAAACTTCTGTCGTCCTGACAGGTTTACAGAGAATATAGTATCATAAGCAGGTAAAGAACAAAAGAATTAAGCCTTTTGTAATTCACGTGTAATTCACATGCAATTCACGGTGTTAAGCGAGGTGCTGATATGGATGCAAAAAGAGGATTTGTCCCGCAGGACGAAAGGAATTTTTCTCCCGAAGCGCTGCGGATTCTGAGGACAGCTTCCCGGCATATCCGGTATCTGATCAATGAGGGCTACGACCTGAAACAGGCATCCACCTTCGTGGGAAACCATTACCTGCTGTCCGAAAGACAGAGACTCGCGATTATGAGAAGCGTGGCAGCCGACAGACAGGCGGCTGTCAGGCGGAGCAGGCAGACAGGGATTGAAGAGCTTGCCGGGAAAGAAATCTGGATCGATGGATTTAATACCATTATCACTCTGGAGGTGATCCTCAGTGATTCCATTTTCTTTACCTGCATGGACGGGACCCTGCGTGATCTGGCCGCCCTGAGGGGGACTTATCGACTCATTCCGGAGACCGACAGCGCAGTAAAGCTGATGCTGGATGTTCTGAAGGAAGCAAAGGCAGGAACAGTCAGAATCCTTCTGGATGAGCCGGTGTCGAATTCCGGACGGCTGAAGGCAAAGATAGCGGACATAGCGGAGGGATATCCCTTTGATCTGGATATCCGGATCCAGAGGGATGTCGACCGGGAATTATACAACAGGGAACTGGTGGTGACATCGGATTCCGTTATTCTGGATCACTGTCTGAGCTGGGTGAATCTGACCGGGGAATGTCTTGCCAGGGAATGCCTTGGCAAGGGCAAAAAAACTCCGCTGCAGGTGTGGGAGTGAGG
>JAUNEM010000010.1:0-21298 GCA_030525515.1 Eubacteriales bacterium | reverse complement strand
GCAGAAGGTTTTTAAGTGTATGTATGGTCTCGAGGGGCGCGGGCAGGAAATAGCGGTCAAGTCCCAGCGCGGCGATCTGCCATAATAGCAGGAGGGCGGCTATGCTCAGTACCGCCCCTGCGGCTGTTCTTTTTTTCATTTCGATTATCCTGAATCCTGTCTTTCTGTCGGAACTTTGATATCTGTCTTTTTGAGTTTTCCGTCTGAACTGTACTAGCTGTCTGTTTTTCTTTTTTGCCTGAACGGCGATTTCTGTTTTTTTACAAGTATATTTTAAATGTGACTCACCCCAGAAGTGCCGTCCGGATCTGATGGCAGCGGTCATCGTAGACCCGGGCGTCCGGGGCGGCCTCCATCCGGAATCCATCCCAGACATTGCGGATCCTGCCTTTTTCAGCATCGAACAGGGCGACCCGGTCTCCCATGCGCAGGGCCTCCTCGATGCTGTGTGTGACGATGACGGAAGTCATCCCGGTGTCCTGCAGGAAGGTCCTGATAAAATCCTGCAGGCGGATCCGGTTGCGCAGGTCCAGGGCGGAGAAGGGTTCATCCATCAGGAGCAGGGAAGCCCGGCTCATGACAGCCCGTCCCAGAGCGGTCCTCTGCCGCTGTCCGCCGGACAGCCAGTCGGGATATTTGCGGGCGTGCTCCTGCAGCCCCAGGTATTGGAGCAGTTTATCCACTTCTTTTTCGGCCGCTTTGCGCTCCCTCCGCCGTATGGCAGGGAGGAGTATGTTGTCCCGGACGTTTTTCCAGGGGAAGAGGCCGTAATTCTGGAAGATCAGGGAGATATCCTCCCTTGGTCCCTTCAGGGGCTTTCCTTCAAAGAAGATTTGTCCCTCAGTCGGAGACAGCAGTCCGCACAGCAGCTTTAAGAGGGTGGTCTTGCCGGTGCCTGACTCACCCAGGACTGCCAGGCACTCACCTCTGAAAGTCTGCAGATTCAGGCTTTGCAGGACCAACCTGTCCGGTTCGTCCGGATATGAAAAAGAAACATCCCTGACATCGAGGATGATCTCCCTGCCCTGTGCCGGAGCTGTTGTCGGTTCACCGGTCATTTCTCTGCCCTGTGCCGGATTGGTTATTGGCTCACCGGTCATTTCTCTGCACCGCGACGGAGCTGTCATTGTTCCGCCTCCGGGGAGGATACTACCATTTCCTCATAGGAGAAAGGCTGGTCCAGAAGTCCTTTTTTCACCATGAAAGCCTCAATGCGCTCCACATCCTCCGGAGACGGGACGCAGTCCGGCGTGTAGGAAGGAACGGAGTATCTGCCCTGCAGAGCGGGCGCCACGTTGGCTTTTTCATAAAACAGTTCAAGGAAACTGTCAGGATCAGCATTGATCATTTCGATAGCTTCATTATAGGCGCCGACAAATGCCTGCAGCGTACCCTTTCCGTCCCCGTCCGAACCCTCCCCGGGAGTTTCCATCTGTTAAAAAAATATTATAGTGCGCATCCCGTTTCTATGTTAGAATAATCCTAGCAGTTCTGCATCGGCGGGCCCGGAGCAGGGTTCAAAGACCCTGCTTTTTTCAGGTTCACAGGGAGCGCTTGTGCGGAGCCTGCCTGCCGGAACAGACGGCCCGCCGGCCGTGTCCGGCTGCATGCAGCAAATCAATTCAAGTTTTCAACGGGCGGGGCCTGGAGGAACTTTCCTGTGCCGCTCACGCCCGCAGCAGACAATCAAAGGAGTTATTGTATTTTGATACCTGTAAAAGATTTGAAATTTATCATTAACGCTTCTACTGACAGCCAGATTCAGTTCGATCCGGCTGTAAAAAAATATGATGTGACCGTCCCCACGGACTGCTTCGGGGCACTTCTGAAACTGGAGTTTTCTCCGGAATTCTACATCAGCATCCGCGCCGATCATGACGCCGGGCGCTTTGGATTTGAACATCTTGAACCTGAAATGGGTGACTATATTGCGGGAACGGAGATTCCCTACTATGAGTACTACGGCGGTTATATAATCCGTCTTGACAAGCGGCAATCCTGTTTTGCGCATGATCTCGATGTGACTGTCACGATTGACGCGGGCAGCATGGAGCACGGGACGGACCGCTATGAGATCCATATTCACAGGGATTCGGGGAAAAAGCTCCGGGATCTCTTCCGGGATGGGGACTTCTTTGACCAGGAGTATGAGATCTCCATGCCCTACAAGCTCTATATCCCCAAGAATTATGACCGCAGAAAGAAATATCCCATGGTCATCTGCCTTCACGGAACCGGAGAAGTTCAGGAGCCGATTGACGGCGTGATGATGAAAACACAGATGGCGACAGCCTTTGCGGAGGATTCCGAGGCCGGCCACAACGAGTGTTTTGTTCTGGTTCCCAAATGCAACATCCGCTACGATGAGGATGACAACTGGACGACATTAAATCAGTTCGTCAGGCAGAGAACGGATTCTCCCTTCTGGCCCATGCCCCACCTCACGGTAGTCTGGCGGCTGATCGAGAAGCTCAAAGGTGAGTACAAGATCGATGACAGACGGCTCTATCTCACGGGAATCTCCTCCGGCGCTTTCGGTGCCTACGTTCTTGCGATGGAGCATCCGGATGCCTTCGCGGCGATGGTTCCTATTGCGGGAGCAGCCAATCCTGCCCGGATCGGGGCATTGAAGCACACGCCCATGTGGATCTTCCATGCCGCAGATGATCCGGTCATCGTCCCCTCTTACACACTGGATCCCACACTGGCCGCTCTGGACGGCGCCGGCATCAGCTATCGCCTGACCCGCTATCCCGAGAAGCAGATCTTCTGGCAGTCGGCCCACTTCTGCTGGGAGAAGGTCTATAAAGAGAAGGAAATGCGGGACTGGATGTTTTCACAGAGGATCGGCGGTTTAAAGCAGGTCAAAAAGAAAATAGGGATCCCTGCCGGCGACAGGAAACAGGGACACGCCATCAACGATGATGTGCGCAATATTGCCGCGCGTGCAATTGCAGCCGCGGAAGTCGAAGCGCTCTGAACGGCAGCCGACCATTTTTTTGTTAACAGCTCTTCCGGGAGTTTGATGTAACAGACGGATCGATATTCCGGCATAAAAAATAACGAGGAGGAATAACATGGAGAAAAAACTTTATCCCCTGGACGTGGGTCAGATGCTGCAGTATCTGCCTATTCGGGAAACCGGCACCCAGCGTTGCTGCAACATCAGTGTTTTTTCCGGTCTGCAGACAGAGATTGATTTCAACCTTCTGAAGAGATGCATTCAGGACGAGTTCAGACGCTATGAGTGCCTTCGTCTCCGGTTCACTGCTCCGGATGAGAATGGTTTTGTACAGCAGTACATCGCGGACCGGGATGACCGGGATGTTCCTTTCCTGGATCTCTCAGACCGCACCATGAGCGAAGCGGACGCCTATTTACAGGAAAAGACCTATGAGGAGTTCAACGAGCCCGAGATCCCCATGGTGGAGATCACCATGGTCAAGATGCCGGAAGGTTACAACGGAATGTACATCCACATCGATCACCGCCTTGTCGATTCCTCCGGTCTCATCGTGATGGTCAATGACATTATGGAGCTTTACTGTCATTACCGTTTCGGGTCCGAGTATCCCAAGCCCCTCGCCTCCTTCGAAGAAGTTCTGATCAGCGATCTGAAAAAAGCGAAAAACGAAAAGCGCCGGGCCAAGGACGAGAAGTTCTGGCGTGAGTACCTGACAGAAAACGGAGAGCCCATTTATTCCGATATCAAAGGCTCCCGCGTCCTGCAGGAGAGCCGGAAAGCGCACGGGGACAAGTCCCTCCGCGCGGCGGATGTGGAGACAAAAGACCGGTCTGTGGGCGTGGCGGACTTCCATCTGGAACCCGAAGCCACCCAGAAACTGATGGACTTCTGCATGATGCAGGGCGTCTCCATGACCAACCTGATCCTTCTCACCATGCGGACCTATCTTTCCAAGGCCATGGGCGGTCAGGAGGACATCACGCTCCGCAACTTCGTCTCCCGCCGCTCCACACAGGCGGAGTGGACCTGCGGAGGAAGCCGGGTTCTGTCCTTCCCGCTGCGCACCGTCATCAGCCCGGATACGGAATTCCTGGATGCCCTGTATGAGCTCCAGAACGTCCAGAACAAGATCTACCTCCACTGCAACTACGATCCCGTGGCGGTGGACAAAATGCTGAAGGAACTCTACGGCGCACCGGATAACACGGAGTATATCTCCATGTCCCTGACCTATCAGCCCATGCCTGTCCGCATGCAGAATGAGCATCTGGCCGGAATCAAGACGCGCTCCGTCTGGTATCCCAACGGCGCTGCCACGAAGAGGATTTATCTGACCGTCACCCACAGCTCCAATGACGGCGGCCTCATCTTTGATTATCACTATCAGAAGGCCGTTCTTTCCTATGATGACATTCAGAGGCTGTATTATTACATGATGAAGATGATGTTCCGCGGCGTTGAGGAACCGGATGTCACCATCGGGGAACTGATCAGTACTGTGTAAAACAATATGCGGCTCCTGTGCTCTGCAGAGCACAGGACGCTGAAAAATCACCCGATCAGGGTGCCTGGATAAAAAAGTACTCAAAATCAAAAATTAGATAAAGGTAACAGAGCACATTAATAAAATCACTCAATCAAAAATGGAGGTTACAGCATGGACAGGAAGCAGGAATTTCTTGAAATTGTGGCAAAGTACTGCGATAAGGACGCGTCGGAGATTACTGAAGATATGCGTTTCCGTGAGGATCTCGGCTTTAATTCCCTGAGTTTTATGACATTCCTGGGCGATCTGGAGGATACCTTTGACGTGGAGCTGGATGAAGAGGAAGCCATCCGCATCACCACCATCGGTGAAGCCCTGGAGTACATGAACACCCTTTTCGAGGATTAAAGGATTAAAGAAGCCGGGAAGCGGCCGCAAATACCTGGCCCGTCCGGGCATTTGCGGACATTTTCCGGGCGCGGGACGCTCTGAGCAGCCTGCGGCTCTCATCATACGCAATATACGGCAATCATTCATGGAGGTATGAAATGAACGACGGACACATCATTGCCAATCTGCTGGAAAATACGGTTGCCAAATATCCCGATTATCCGGCAGTGCGATGGATCGTGAAAAAGCAGATTCCCGAGAAGTTATACCGGGAACTGAACGAAGACAGAAATAAGATTGCCGGAGCCCTTCTGAAGAACGGTTTTGAAGGAAAACAGGTGGCTTTGATCGGCACAAGCTCCTATGAGTGGATCGCTTCCTATCTGGGAATCGTCAGCACGAAGATCACGGCTGTGCCGCTCGATCCCATGCTCCCTCCTCTGGAGCTCTGCGACCTGATCAACCGCTCGGATTCCGAAGCCCTCTTCATCGCTCCCAAACTGGCATCGATGATCGACACTGTAAAAGAAAACTGCCCTGCCGTGCGGCTCTTTGTGGTCCTGGACGGAAATCCGTCGCCGGATGATCCCTCTATCGTCTCCTTCGCTGAATTTATTGCCGGAGAAGACGGAGCCGCGGTTGCTGAGGACAAGCGCCCCCTGTCCGATGATGTCTGCACCATCATCTTTACCTCCGGCACGACCGGAAAGAGCAAGGGCGTCATGCTGACCCAGCGGAATCTCTATGACGATGTGACCAACGTGGTCGTCACCTTTGATCCCGGGACAACCATGCTCTCTGTCCTGCCCATACACCACGCGTACTGCCTGGTCATGGACTGGCTCAAGGGCTTCTCCCTCGGAGCGACTCTCTATATCAATGACTCCCTGCTCCACATGGTCAGGAACATCGGTAAAGTGAAGCCCCAGGTACTTCTGATGGTGCCGCTCATGATCGAGACCATCGGCAAGAGACTTGCCGCCATTGACTCCGATCTGCCCAAACCCGAGATCGGAAAGCAGCTGATGGGAGAAAACCTGGAGTACATTTTCTCCGGAGGTGCCCATCTGGATCCCGCCTACATCAGCCTGTTCGAGGAGTACGGGATCAAGGTCTGTGAAGGTTACGGAATGAGCGAATGCTCTCCTACGATCAGCTCCAACGGACAGACCGGCAACAGACCGGGTTCTGTCGGAAAAGTCCTGGCCAATATGCAGGTCCGCTTTGTGGACGGCGAGATCCAGGTCAAAGGCTCCAATGTCATGAAGGGCTATTACAAGATGCCCAAAGAGACCGAAGAGGCCTTTTCCGACGGCTGGCTCCGCACCGGCGATCTGGGCCGCATGGATGAGGACGGCTACCTCTACATCACCGGCCGCCTGAAGAACCTCATCATCCTCAGCAACGGGGAAAATGTCTCCCCCGAGGAGGTCGAGAATACTTTGCTGACCCATGACCTGGTCGGCGAGGTCGTCATCAGCGGCGAGGAAAACGGACTTGGTGCGCGCATTTATCCGGATCCCGATGTCGTGGAAGCCAAGGGACTTTCTCCCGAGGACGTTGAGGCACAGCTGCAGGGCATCCTGGACGACTACAACAAGACCCAGCCCCTCTACCGCGCCATCACTACCTTGAAAGTGCGCAAGTTCCCGTTTATCAAAAATGCCACGAAAAAGATCGTCCGCGCCAAGATGGATGTGGACGAGGCTCAGGAAGAAGGATAATACTGTGCTGCCCACAGTTGGTGGAAGCAAGGGCAGCGGACAATGCCGCTAAGGAAGAAGCATAATACTGTGCGGCTTACAGCGCCGCGGGGATAATCTCCCGCAGTGCTGAAGAGAAAGCTTTGTACGGCTTTGCGCATCAGAGACGCTTCATCCGCGCAGGTGTGACCCCATGCTGCTCATGGGCGCAGGGCTCACGGGCGGATTTTCGATTGTCCTGAAGAAGTGTCATATAAAATAAAAAAAAGAGGTGTTTTTCGAAAATATGGAAAACACCTCTTTTTTTATATGACACTGCCTGTGTAATGGATTTCTACAATCTGTGGATGACAGGATAGAAGCCGGGCACGCATACCAGTCAGGCTGCAGCCCGGACAGTCATTTTGACTTCCTCCTGAAAAAAGTTTCCTGCAGCGACACGTATTTGTCCGCGATGCATACGACCCAGGCTTCTTTGGTCTTCGGAATCCTGCTCAGGTTCAGGGGCCACATATGGCTGTTGATGACATGTACTGTCTCATCATCTATGTCAAAATATTTCTTGGCGTTTTTACATGCTTTTCCGGCATGAAAGAATCCGTGGAGCCGGTGCTCCCCGTTGTCTTTGTGATGCCAGTCATACAGGTAGAAATCATGCAGCATAGCGCCTGTCAGCAATGTGTTCTGATTGCAGTGAAGTGACAGCATCTGATCGATCTTGTGGCTGACTTCGGCAACCTTTTCGCAGTGCTCATATGTGGTCACGCTGCCATGCTGGATATATTTCTTCATTTCCTGTACATGATCATCTGCCTTAATCGTTTCGAGTATTGTTTGTTTTTCATCCTGATTGTGCATTCTTGTGGACAGGCCCTCCGTTTGAAAATTGAAAACATGCGATCGTTTACGGGCGGGGCGGCTCTTTTTCCATCGCAAAATTCATATCGCAAAAAATATCACAAAATTTTCATCACAAAATTAACATCGCAAAATGACTTCGCTGCACGCAGCTGTTTTCATCATTTCTTCATTTATTGAGGTGATAATATGATATGATAATAGAGAAATTTTGTATAGGCATTTTGTTGATATTATTGATTTGGAGAGCCTTTCAGCGCCGTCAGAGACAGGGCTCTGCATCATCCGGCAGAGTGCCGGTTCCGTTCCGGCGGCAGCCAGCCGCGGACAGGGGGCAGACCGGTCAGAGGTTATTGTTGAGGGCATCGATGAAAGAAAAAAACGCTCAGCATATTGCCGGGCAGATCGGCAGGATTTCCTTTTATGAAGATTTGCTCACACAGGCAGAACAGGCATTGGCAGGGGAGCCTTCTTCAGAGAGCACTGCCCCGGAAGAAGCGGATCTCGCTGAAAAGATCCGGAAACTGGATTCCTATTACGGAAGTCCGGAGTGGAAAGAAGACCTGGAGGCTGACGAGGCAGGACTTTTGCCCGCAGACCTGAAGCGCGGTGTCCTGTCAGAAGACGGAATCTACAATGTCCTGAACCTGTATTCAGAACGGTTCGGAATTCTGGTGGAGGAATACTCATGAAGAACATCATCGATCATATGAAATGGACCAGGCAGCCGCTGGACTGCAGCATAACAGAGGACAGGATTGAGATCACCACTGCGCCTCACACCGACCTCTGGCAGAGGACCTATTACCACTTCCGCAATGACAACGCCCCGGTGCTGCAGATGGAGACAGAGGAAAGTTTTTTTTCTTTCGTCGTCAGGACTGATTTCACCGGCAGCCACCACCGCTTCGACCAGTGCGGGATCGTCATGTACCTGGATTCGGACAACTGGCTCAAGGGCTCAGTGGAATATGAGAACGAAAGCTATCAGCACCTGGGATCTGTAGTCACTAATCATGGCTATTCGGACTGGGCGACGACGGCAATCCCCGCGGATGTCAGGACCATGTGGTACCGGTTCAGCCGCAGGGAGGATGACTATTGCATCGAGTGCTCGCAGGACGGTGTGGAATTTACGCAGATGCGTGTCTGCCACATGTGGGAGGGCGCAGGGAAGATCCGTTTTGGCATTTATGCCTGCAGTCCCGAGGACTCCAGCTTTACCGCTGTTTTTACCGACCTGCGGATGACAGAATGCGCCTGGAAGGCCCACGACGGACAACAGCCGGACTGAACGGCTGAAACTATAACGAGAAAGGAAGAGGGAAATGATGAAGACAGGAATCCGTAAAAGAAGATTTCCTTCGGTTCTGATCCTGTTTATCCTGATCCTGTCAACGGTACTTTTCGCGGATATGATCCTTGGCGCGGACGAAGTGATGGAATATGTCAAAAAAGATGCGGGGATATGTGCGTGAGATCGTGGATATCACCGCTGAAAAACAGCGGCTCGACACCGAACTCTCCGTCGCTTCGGAGATCCAGTCAAATATGCTCCCTTCTCATTTCCCTGCATTTCCTGACCGGGACGAGTTTGACCTCTATGCCGTCATGGATCCGGCAAAGGAGGTGGGCGGAGATTTCTATGACTTTTTCCTGATTGATGAAGACCATCTGGCCCTGGTCATGGCGGACGTCTCGGGCAAGGGAGTCCCGGCAGCGCTCTTCATGGTCATTTCCAAGACCCTGATCAAAAATATCACTCTCTCCGGCAGCGGAGCCGGGCCGGGAGGTATTCTCAGCGACGTCAACGACCGCCTCTGTGAAGGAAATGAGGACTCCATGTTCGTGACCGTCTGGCTGGGAATCCTGACCATTTCGACCGGACAGCTGGTATCCGCCTGCGCCGGCCATGAGTACCCTGTTTTTTACCGCAGAGAGAGCGGCTTCTCTATGGAAAAGGATTCTCACGGCCCCGCCCTGGGAGCTATGGAGGGAATCCGCTTCAGGGAGACACACTGGCAGATGAATCCCGGCGACCTTCTTTTCCTCTATACGGACGGTGTTCCGGAAGCGACCGACAACTCTCAGGAGCTCTTCGGAAATGAAAGGATGCTCCGGGGACTTGCCGAAAGCTGGAACCGGGAGAATCTGCAGAGCCATTCAGGCCATGCAGAGCAGGGAGATCTCCAATCCTCTCCTCGCAGATGGAATTATGAAGATCTCCAGACCTTCCTGACAATGTTCCGCAGACATGTGGACGACTTCGTCGGCGAGGCTCCCCAGTTCGATGACCTGACCATGATGTGTTTTTCCTACAATGGTCCATCGGAGACTCCTGATCCCTGAGCCGGTTGAAGCAGCGCCTGATTTGAATCGCACTCGTTTGAAGCACATGTATTTGTGTGCGGGATTTTACCCACGATGAAGCGGGTTTCACTTTTTGGGCGCGTATCCCGGGACTGTTATCTGAAGTCGCGGGACTGTACCCACGATGAAGCAAGTTTCGTTTTTTGCGCGCGTATCCCGGGACTGTTATGAAGTCACGGGTATTGCGCGGTAAAGAATAAAGATATGGGAGGAAGACAAGGATGAAAAAAAGAATCAGTACGTTAATCGTGGTCTGCATGATTCTCGCTCTGACAGCCTGCGGAACAAAGAAAGAGAATCAGTCTGACCAGTCTCCCGCAGCCGGGAATCCGCAGGCGGAAGAGGCGGAGAAATCCAGCGAGGCAGGGAAGCCGCAGGCGGAAGAGGCGGAGCAGTCTCCCGAAGCAGAGACGCCGCAGGCCGAGGAGGCGGTAACGGACGGGACTTCCGGGGAAGAGCCTGCGCCATCGGAAGCGGAAACAGCCGCGCCTGCGCAGCAGGCCGGTGACTGGACCCGCCAGGGCTACTACGAAGATGAGAACAATTACATGCTGTCAGTCACCTGGATGGATGATATTGACGAGCCGGGCTGGTATGTCGGCTTTATGAACGGAGATGATATCAGCGAAGATACCTACGGCGGGACACTGCAGCCCGGGGATGGCACCCTGCACGGAACCCTGCAGGCAAACGGAAAAAAACCCGATCTGACGGTCACAATCTCTGAGGATGAAGGGGAGGGTCTGCAGGTGGCTGTCGAAGGCGGCGAGACCTATCATTTCACTCCGATCGAGATGGAGGAAGCGAGTATCATCGTCAGGATTAATACGGAGGGAGCGGGAGATATCAATTATGCGGAAGGTAGAGAAACACCGGAGATCGATGAGGATTACCCCTATCAGTCCGCTCAGATCAATCTGGCAGAGCCGACTGTCTACACCTTTGCCGCCGCGCCTCGGACAGGATATCTGTTTGTGAAATGGACCAAAGACGGAAAGGACTGTGCCACAGTGCCGATCATCACTGTAAATCTCGACGAAAGCGCGGACTATGTGGCTGTGTTTGAGGAAAACCCCGACTGGCAGAACCCGGTCGTGAAACTGTCCGGTGAATACCAGTGCGACAGAGCCCATGCCACGGTGCAGGATTTTGACCTTGATTCCGCCTGGATCACCATTGAGTGGGCGGGAAGTGCCTGGGAGACTGCCCGCTGGATTATCTCAGGCCCCCTCGATATCGGGACTATGACGATCACCTATGAAGGCTGCCAGAAGGATCATCTGGTCTATGATGAGAACGGTGAAATCACGTCCCAGGAGAAGATATACGAAGACGGAACGGGAACCATTGTCTTTAACGGGGACGGCACCTTCACCTGGCACGAAGACCAGTCCGAAACCGGCGAGGATATGACATTCGAACTGCTGCCTGCAGAGCAGGAGTAAGGTCACTGTAACGGAATAATCCTGAACGTTTCATTATGCAGTTCAGGATATATGGCGGAAAGGCGGGACAATGAAAAAGAAATTTCTGCAAAGAACAGCAGCTCTGGTGGTCATGACACTCCTCCTAAGTGTCACTGCATTTGCGGGCTCGGAGGACACAGCTCCTGTGGAGAACACGGATGCTGCGGGGACGGAGTCTGTCTCCGAAATTGAAGAAGAAGGAGAGGAGACAGAGGTTGATCCGGCGAAACTGGAAGATGAAAACCCTTCTTTTCAGATCGCCTCGGAGGAGATTGCCCCCCTTGGCATGACCGGAGAACAGACAGCGGACAAGCCTGACAAGGATCAGAATAAAGACGCGGACAAGTCTGGCAAGGACCGGGACACGGATGCGGACAAGTCTGACAAGGACCAGGATCAGGACACGGATGCGGACAAGTCTGACAAGGACCAGAATCAGGACGCGGACAAATCTGACAAGGACAAAAAAGAGGACGAGAGCGGTGCCGGTCAGGAAAAGACAGGAGAGGATCAGGAAAAGAAAGGCGTCATGATCCTTTTTACCAGTGATATACACTGCGGAGTGAACGAAGGATTCGGCCTCTCCGGACTGTATCAGATCCGCAAGTCGATGGAAAAGCAGGGGTATGAGATACTTCTGGTGGACGACGGTGATGCCATTCAGGGTGAGACGATCGGACTGCTCTCCAAAGGGGAGTCGATCATCAAGCTGATGAATAAAATGCACTACGATGTGGCAATCCCCGGAAACCATGAATTTGATTACGGAATGGATCAGTTCTTCAAACTGGTGGAGGAAGCCGATTTCCCCTATATCAGCTGCAATTTTACCAAAGACGATGAGCTGGTTTTTGATCCTTCTATCATCAAAGAAGCAGGAAATATCAAAATCGGATTCGTCGGTGTTACGACTCCAAGAAGCATCATCACTTCCAATCCCAGGTTTTTCGAGAACGAAAAGGGTGAACTGATCTACGGATTTAAACAGGATGAGACAGGTAAAAAGCTCTACGACGCTGTGCAGAAAGCGGTGGATGATGTGAGGGCGGAGGGGGCAGACCTGGTCTATCTGATTGCCCACCTTGGAAATGAAGAGAAGGCAAGACCCTGGACCTACGCTGACGTCATCGCGAACACAAACGGTATAGATGTCGTCCTGGACGGCCACAGCCACGACACAGAGCAGGTTGTCATGAAGAACAAGGACGGAGAGAAAGTGGTCCGTTCCGCGGTGGGAACAAAGATGAACTGCATCGGATACAGCCGCATTTCCCCGGAGGGAAAGATAGAAAAGACAGATATCTGGACCTGGGAGAACAAAGAATCCGCGCCTGCCCTGTTCGGGTTTGATAATGAAATCCAGAAAAAGGTGGATGCAGCGGAGGAGGATACTGAAAAAGACCTCGGAGTCGAAGTGGGCGAGACAGAAGCGGAACTCACTATAGATGACCCGGTGGCGAAGGATTCCCATAAAATCCCTTTCCCTGTCATTCGCTGTGCAGAGACAAATCTGGGTGATTTCTGCGCGGATGCATTCAGAGCTCAGGGAGGAACGGACATCGGCATCTGTAACGGAGGCGGGATCAGAAGATCCATCGATAAAGGGAAAATAACCATGAAGGAACTGAGCTCTATGTTCCCCTTCAACAACGATACCTGCGTTGTGGAGCTGACCGGACAGCAGATTCTGGACGCGCTGGAGTGGGGATCGAGAGCAGTCCCGGGTGAGAACGGGGGCTTTTTACAGGTTTCGGGACTCAGCTATGAGATACACACCTACATCGACAGTACATGTAAAGCTGACGAAAGCGCTTTCTTCAAGGGAGTCGAAGGTGAGAGACGAGTGAAGAATGTAAAAGTCGGGGATCAGGATCTGGATCCGGAAAAGACTTACACTGTCTGCGGAACAGAATATGTTCTTCTGGACAAAGGAGACGGATACTCCATGTTTGACGGCGCTGAGGTGCTCAACAGGAATCTCAAGACAGATCTTCAGATCATTGTTGATTACATTTCAGATCTTGGAGGAGTGATCGGAGAGCAGTACGCCGACCCGTATGGACAGGGCCGTATCGTGATTGTGGAGAAAGCACCCTGACTACACCTTTTAAAAGGGGGCGGTTTTTGGCGTTTTCCGGCCATATTTCCGTAAGAAACCTTTCAGAATCAAGCATAAAACCAAGTATAAAAAAACATAAGAACAGTTTATCTATGTTATAATAGTTACTGTGTAAGTAGTATTTTCACGTTGCATTGTTCACTTTTGTTTTCAAATAAAGGAGATTGTCAAATGGCCGTTAAAAAAACGACACCCGAAATCGAGACAGTAAAGGCTGCCGAGACCAAGGCGGCAGAGGTGGAAACGAAGAAGGAAACTGCGGCAGCTGAAGCTGTAGTGGAGACGGCAGAGACAGCCGAAGAAAAGGCTGAGAAAAAGCCCGCTGCCAGAAAGCGGAAAACTGCTGAGAAGAAGACTACAACAACGAAAAAAACAACAGCCAGAAAGAAAGCAGCAGCCGAAGCCGGAACGGAAGAAAAGGCTGAGGAAGCCGCTGCACCCAAGAAGACAAGAAAGACGGCAGCGCCTAAAAAGACTACTACAAGAAAGAAAGCTGTAAAGAAGGATGCACCTGTTGAAGAGGCACCCGCAGAGGCGCCCGTCGCGGAAACTCCTGCAGCTGAAGCTCCCGTCGAGGCTGCACCCGCGGAAGCTCCCGCTGTCGAGGAAGTTGTTGAAGAAGCTCCTGCTCCTGAGCTTCCCCAGCCCAGAAGAAGCATCGCCTTCATCGGCTCCGAGTGTTATCCTTTCGTCAAGACCGGCGGTCTGGGCGATGTCATGTATGCCCTTCCCAAGGCACTGATCAGCCAGAACTGCGACGTAAGGGTCATTCTGCCCAGGTATAAATGCATCCCTGACAAGTATCAGGAGAAGATGGTTTACCGCGGCGCCTTTGATATGGATCTGTGCGCGGACGGCAAGAGATATTATGTCGGAATTATGGAATATGTCTGGGACGGCGTTGTCTATGACTTTATTGACAACGAGGAGTTCTTCAGTGAGGGCAAGCCCTATACCAACCTGATCGATGATATTCCCAAATTCTGCTATTTCGGAAAAGCTGCTCTTGCGGCTCTCAATTATATGGACTGGATCCCGGATGTGATCCACTGCCACGACTGGCAGGCAGGCCTGGTCCCGATCTATCTGCGCACCATGTTCACAGATACTCCGATCAGCCGCTCCAAGGTCATGATTACCATCCACAACCTGAGATTCCAGGGTATCTATGATATTCCTACGATCAAATACTGGTCCGGACTTCCGGATTACGTCTTCAACAAAGACGCTCTGAAACAGGGCTATAACGACGCCAATATGTTCAAGGGCGGCCTCACTTATTCCAATATGATCTCGACGGTCAGTGAGACCTATGCGGGCGAGATTCAGACTCCTTTCTACGGCGAGAACCTGGATGCCCACCTCCGCTATCACGCGGGCAAACTCCGCGGCATCATCAACGGTATCGATTACGGTATGTGGGACACTGCCACAGACTCCCTGCTGGCAGCCCAGTATGACATCAACGACGTGATCGAGAAGAAGAAAGCCAACAAGCTGGCCCTGCAGGAGGAGCTGGGACTTGAGAAGGACGAAGGCAAATTCGTCATCGGCCTGATCTCCCGCCTGACCAACCAGAAGGGTCTGGATCTGGTCAATGCAGTGATTCCGGATCTGATGGACGGCAATACCCAGATCGTGGTTCTCGGCACTGGAGATGACGTGTACGAAGATTCCTTCCGCTATTATGAGAATGCCTACAAGGGAAGTGTCTGCTCCAACATCATGTATGATGAAGGCAGAGCCCACAAGATCTACGCGGGCGCGGATGCCCTGCTGGTTCCTTCCCAGTTCGAGCCCTGCGGCCTGACACAGCTGATCGCCATGCACTATGGCACAGTGCCGATCGTGCGTGAGACCGGCGGCCTCAAGGATACCGTAGAGCCCTACAACAAGTTCACAAACGAAGGCAACGGATTTACCTTTGACAGATACGAGGCAGGCCTCCTGCTCGATGCGATCAACAGGGCCAAGACCGTTTACTTCACAGAGCGCGGAAACTGGGATGCAATGGTTCAGCGCGATATGGCCAAGGATGTCTCCTGGGAGAATTCCGCCAAGCAGTACCGCGCACTCTATGTGGAAATGACCCAGTAAAAATCTGCGTCAGACAATAGTTTTATGTGAGTGCAGGTCATTCTCACAGATCGTCTCTTACGATGTAAAAGAATGTTGTAAAAGAACGATGTAAAAGCTGCTTAGAACAAGGGCGGGCCGATCCTTCGGGACCGGCCCGCTTTTTGAATGGCTTCGACCGGCTCCCTTCCGGATCCATCGCTCCGGAGTTGGCGTTTTGGTTCCGGCTTCTTTCCGGCTTCGAGGTCAGGTTTCGAACGGTTTCGAGTGGCTCAGGTTTCGACCGGTTTCCTTCCGGATAGAGGTTTGACAAAAGCCCGAAAGCGTGCAATAATAGTCACGTTTTTTAGGCGCTGAACATACGTGAGTACGGGAGATGTAGTGCAGCAGAGAAGGAATGCCGCTGGCTGGAAGCATTCCGCATGAACCTCTCCGGAAGTTTCAGTATGGGAGCCTTTCCGCGAAAAGTATTTTTTTTACAGAGCGCAATGCTTTATATTGCCGCGCTGGTGCGGAATCTGTGATTTGCGGTTGAAGATTTTCTGACCGGCGCACAGGAACTGTATGGAAAAAATATGTTAAGCGGGATGCTGGTGCGGCAAAATGACAGAGCACAAGCTGAGTGCGGAGCATGGAGGATCAGAGAAATGCTCCGAAAAAGGGTGGTACCGCGATTTTTGATTTTAATCGTCCCTTGCATGAATGCAGGGGACTTTTTTATTCTTCATCGCGCAATACCCCGGACTTCAGACGTCACAGGATACGCGCGAGCGAGTCTTGAATATGACAAAAATCTGAAACGCTTTAAGCGGTATTAGGACATAAAGAGGAAAGGAGTAATGTGATGATCGATAAGATTAATGATATTTTATCGGATGTAAAAGAAAAGATTGAGCAGGCTGCCAACGAGAGCGAGCTGCAGAACGTCAAGAGCGCGTTTGTCGGCAAGCAGGGTTCTCTGAGCAGTCTGATGAAAGAGCTTCCCAAGCTGGATCCTCAGAATCGCCCCCAGATGGGCAAGTTGCTCAACCAGGCCAAGAATCAGGTCACGGAGCTGATCGACAATAAGAGGATGGAGCTGAAGCTCAAGGCCTCTGAAGTCTCTCCCGATTTTGACTGCTCTGTCCCGGGTACCATGCCCTCCGGCGGCGGCCTTCATCCGATCACACAGATGTGCTATGACCTCAATGATGCCTTCCGCTCCATGGGCTTTGAAATTTACCAGGAAGACGATATCACCAGTGAGATGTATGCTTTTGACAAGCTCAATTTCCCTCAGAATCACCCCGCCCGTGAGAGTATGGACACCTATTGGCTGGAAGGCCACGACAGCGGCGGCACAAACGAGAAGCTCTGCCTCCGCCCTCACCTGACCGGCGGCAGTGTTCGTTACATGCAGACACACAAGCCTCCTTATCGCTTCGTTTATCCCGGCCGCGTTTACCGCAACGAGACCACGGATGCCCATCATGAGAGAGCCTTCTTCCAGTACGAGGCCCTGATCGTTGATAAAGACATCACCTTTACTTCCGGCAAGGTCATGATCAAGAGTATCCTGAGCAAGGTCTTCGGCACTGACGTGCCCGTCCGTATGCGCTCCGGTTTCTTCCCCTTCGTCGAGCCCGGTTTCGAGATCGACATGCAGTGCCAGGTCTGCGGCGGCAAGGGCTGCAGCGTGTGCAAGCACGTCGGCTGGATTGAAGTCATGCCCGGCGGTTCACCTCATCCCAATGTGCTTCGCGCGGCGGGCCTGGATCCCGATGAGTACACCGGATTCTATGTAAATATCGGTCTGGACAGACTGGTCATGATGCGCTACGGCGTCGACGATGTCAGGCTGTTCCACAGCGCGGACCTGCGCTTCCTGAAGCAGTTCAGGTGATATGGCAGACACCGCAGGACCGGATCGGAACAGATCGAAAAAGACTCTTCCGCAGCGCGGACCTGCGCTTCCTGAAGCAGTTCAGGTGATATGGCAGACACCGCAGGACCGGATCGGAACAGATCGAAAAAGACTCTTCCGCAGCGCGGACCTGCATCTCCTGAGGAAGCTCAGGCGATGCGGCAGGAAATCCGGAACATATCGTCATTATTCGGAATGAGAGAAATGAGAGGAATTTAAATATGAAATTATCATTATCCTGGATCAGGGATTATGTGGACCTCCCTGCAGATACAGATTTGAAGAAACTGGCTTACGACCTGACAATGGACACGGTCGAGGTCGAGGATGTGGAATATATTGAGACCCGTTTCCGCAATATGGTCGTCGGCGTGATCAATGAGGTCCTGCCCCATCCCAACGCGGACAAGCTTCGCATCTGCAAGGTTGACATCGGTGTCGACGAGGTCAAAGACATCGTCTGCGGCGGCATCAACCTGAAAGAGGGGATGCGCGTGGCAGTCGCCTGCCCCGGCGCCCTGGTGCGCTGGCACGGCGAGGGAGAGCCCGTGGAGATCAAGAACAGCAAGCTCCGCGGCGTCGCTTCCTTCGGTATGATCTGCGCGTCCGACGAGATTGGGCTGGGTGATCTTTTCCCGGCTTCCCAGGAGGCGGAGATTCTGGACCTGTCTGCTTTTGATGTGCCCGCAGGCACCACCCTGGCAGACGCCCTGGACCTCAAAGACGTTCTTCTTGAGATCGACAACAAGTCCATGACCAACCGCCCCGACCTCTGGGGTCACTACGGCATCGCGCGTGAGATCGCCGCTCTTTACAACCTCAAGCTGAAAAAAATCGAGCCCTTCACAACAGACGTGCAGTCCGATTTCAGAGTGGAGATCGAGGATACTGACAGGTGCCCCCGCTATATCGGCGTGGAGATGGAAGGCGTCGAAGTCAAGCCTTCACCCTACAAGATGCAGAACCGCATCTGGAAGGTCGGCATGCGCCCCATCAACGCCCTTGTCGACATCACCAATTACGTCATGCTGGCAACCGGAAATCCGACCCACGCCTTTGACGCTGACAATATTTCAGACCACATCGTTGTCCGCCGCGCCAAAGAGGGCGAGAAGCTCCTTCTGCTCAATGACAAAGAACTCGAGCTCTGCACCGATGATCTGGTGATCACCGATTCCGAGGGACCCGTCGCTCTGGCAGGTGTCATGGGAGGCTCCAAGGATTCCATCCTGCCCAAGACACAGCGCGTCATCCTGGAGGTGGCCAACTTTGAGGCGACCGGCATCCGCAGAACCGCGCTCCGTTATGACAACCGCACAGAGGCTTCCTCCAGATACGAAAAAGCAGTCGACCCCGAGAGATGCGACCAGGCTCTGGCCCTCTCCATGGAGTTTTTCAAAGAACTCTATCCCGACATGAAGGTGACCGGCTTCTGCGACCGCTACGAGAAGAAGCTTGAGCGCGCCCAGATCGACGTAAGCCTCACATGGCTCGAGAAGAGACTGGGCAAGCACCTTGAAAATGATGTGATCAGGGGCAAGCTGGAGATCCTGGGCTTCGATGTTGAGATCGACGGCGACAACATGCATGTCACTGCTCCCACATGGCGTTCCACCGGCGATATTTCCATCAAGGACGACGTGATGGAAGAAGTCGCGAGAATGTACGGCTACGATAACTTCGAGGCCACTTCCTTCACGACCGCATTCGAGGGCGCGATCAACCAGAGGGATCAGGACCTGATCCGCAATATCAAAGAATACCTGGCAATCCGCTGCGGCATGCAGGAAGTCTACACATATCCCTGGATGAATGACGTCTTTGTCAACGCCGTCCTCCAGAACACCGACGGCGTGCTGCGCCTGTCCACACCGCCTGCACCCGACCTCAGCTACATCCGTTCCTCCCTGCTTCCCAACCTCTGCGAAGCGGTGGTCAAGAACGAGCGTTATTTCAATGACTTCTCCATCTTCGAGGAGGCGCAGGTCTTCTTTGACAGAAATTACAGCTCCCCCTACGATCCCACCGAGTCCCTTCCCGAGCAGAAGAGACACATTGCGGCTGCTTTCGCCAGCAGCACAAGGAAGATTGACGACCTCTTCCGCGAGGCCAAGGGTGTGCTCGAGTACATGCCCCGCTACACTCACATGACCGGTTTCACATTCCGCAAGGAAGAGAAGCCCGTCTGGTCCGACAACGTGGTATGGCTCAACATCTTCCTGGGCGATGACAAGATCGGCGACATGGGCCTTGTGGCAAAGAAGGTCTCCATGGACTGCGGCATCAAGAACCTTTCCGTCATGCTCTTCGAGATTGACGCCACAAAGCTGCAGCCCCTGAAATCCAGGACCAACCGCTTCGAGCACCTGGCTGAGTATCCGGAGAACGACTACGACATCTCCATGCTCTTCGACTCCAACGCGGTCTGGAGCGACATCTACGATGTCATCATGGGCAAGAAGAAAGCCTCAGCCCTGGTCAAGGACGCTTCCTTCGTCGATGAATACAGAGGAAAACAGATCCCTGCCGGCAAGAAGTCCGTGACCATCCGCCTGGTGATTGGCTCAAACGAGAAGACCCTTACTTCCCAGGAAATCGAGAAGGCGGCCGGCCAGGTCATGACCAAACTGACCAAGAAGCTGGGCGCTGTCCTCCGCACCCAGTAAAGACACTTGAAAAAGTGCGTCAGCGCCCGGGCACTTCCCCTGCACTGACACTGACATGCTCCGGCATGCTGTTAATGACTGAAAAAAAGAAAATGGAGCTGCCGCATTGGCCTGAAATGTCAGTTTTACCTGGAATTTCCCGCCAAATGCTGCAGCTCCTCTTTTTTGATGAAGCTTTGATAAAACGTCAAAAAATGTCATAAAACTTTATAAAACGGCCGTATGCAATTGCAGCTCCGGCAAGTTTCATGACTGAAAAAGGTCTGAAGAAGTTATATACTGCCATCATCCCGCAGGTCTGAATACTGTCATCCCCCGTAAGTCTGAATACTATCAACAACCTGCAGGCCTGATCCTCCTTATTGGTCTTCTGGAATCTCCTGATCCCCGGGAATCTCTCTTTTTCCGGAGAGAAGCGAACCGAACAGTCCGGAAGCCATATCGGAGACATCCTTATTGGAGGTCAGCATGGAACCGATCAATTCCAGTGCATTGTTTTCCCCTTTCAACAGGTTCATGGCAGCCTTTTTGGTACTGCTGTCAGCCTTGCGATAAAGCTGCACCAGTTTCTTTTCAGTGGCTGTGAGAGTGAGAGGGTCGGACGAGGAGGTCTTTTTGGAAGAGGAAGAGGGCTTTTTTCCTGAACTGGCTGTTTTCCCCGAAGAACCCGTTTTACCGGCAGTACCCGTTTTGCCGGAAGTGCTTGTGGAAGTCTTGCCGGAGGCTGCTTCCAGAAGGGATTTCTGCGTGACGCCAAGAACCTTGGCCATTTTTTTCAATATTTCCTGCTCCGGTTCTTTTTCGCCCCGCTCGATTTTACTGACATCCGACGAGGTGATCCCCCCTGTCTTTTCCGCCAGGGCCGCCTGTGTCAGCCCTTTCTCTGTACGTGCTTCTTTGATCAGATTGCCCAGTTTTTTTGACATAATGACACCTCTTTGAACAAGAGCGGCCGTGGCCGCTTATCAATGTGAATGCTTAAAAAATGGTCTGCCTGAAGCAGTTGCTTACTGACTTGTCCGCGCCCGCATAGGGCTTTTTGCTATGGGACGGCCTCCTGACCGTCTTTTTGGATTAGTCCGCGCCCGCATAGGGCTTTCTTCTTTGAGGCGGCCTTCCTGACCGCCTATTTGGACTTGTCCGCGCCCGTAAAAGGCTTACAGATATTTTAGCTGAAAGCTCTGACGATTACAATCAATCGCCGGGCATTGTCAGCGGAACGATTGTCAGCAGAATGATTATTGGCAGGTTACAGACCTGCCTGGAGAGAGACTGGGGAGATTCCTGGAGGAGGGG
>JAUNEM010000104.1 GCA_030525515.1 Eubacteriales bacterium | reverse complement strand
GCCCTTCATGGTACAGGGCGCCGCATGTTTTGGTGCTGCTCTCTTCATGTCAATTATAAGCTCCGGAAAAAATGAAAACAAGGAGTCTGTCAGGCTGCCATACCTGCTTACATCCCTGCAGCCGGCTTCATAAAAATCTCACTTGGCCTTCTCGGTTTTCATATTCTTAATTTCATTTCAGCCTTGCTTTCAGTTCCCTTAAACTATATCGCGTCTTCACTTCTGTCAAGTGGATGTGTTCTGACGAATCCGCAGCGTATGTGACTGTGTTTCAGTGAATTTGTTTACAGGCAACTGCGGTCTGCTGAATCTGTTGCATATGTGACTGCGCTCTGACGAATCCATTATACAAATCTGGCGGAAATCCGCTGACGAGATTTAATTTTTATAAGACACTGCCGGTATCCGCAGTAAAAACGCAAAATAAAGAACCCGTGCCGGAGCCGGCATCACACAGCTGCTGGTTTCCACACGGGTTCTTTATTACAGCACAGAATTTATTTTTAAAGAAAAGAATGCGGCCACAAAATCCTTCCGTCCTGACTCTTTTACAAATCAATTTCCAGCAGGATCGGTGCGTGATCCTGTCTGGTTCCGGAATCGATCATCTCAGATCTTTTCACCCGCTCTTTGATGCGGTCGCTCACAAGGAAATAGTCGATTCTCCAGCCCGAGTTGTTGATCTTGCTGGTCTTGATCCGCTGTGCCCACCAGGAATAAACTCCTTTCACATCTCCGTGAATATATCTGAAGGTATCGGTGAAGCCTTTGTTCAGGAGGTTGGTGAAGCCTTCTCTCTCTTCATCCGTAAAGCCCGCGGACATGTGATTGGTTTCCGGATGGGCCAGGTCGATCTCCCTGTGTGCCACATTGAAGTCGCCGCACGCGATCACGGGTTTTTTCCGGTCCAGCTCCGCCAGATAATCCGCATAGAGCCTGTCCCATTCCTGCCGGTCGCCCAGTCTCTTCAATCCGTCGCCGGCATTGGGCGTATATACGTTGACGAAATAAAAATCATCATTTTCCAGAACCAGCAGTCTTCCCTCGTCATCCATTGTGTCGGGTGCGCTGATCCTGGGAACAATTTTCTCAGCCTTGATCCCCTCTTTACAGAGAATCATGGTCCCCGCGTAACCCTTCCTGGCGGGCGGCTCCGAGCTGACCCATTCGACATGATAACCGGGAAAATATTCTGCCAGGGCTTCCATGTGCTTTTTGGATGGTCCTCCCGCAGGCAGCTTGGTCTCCTGAATCGCGATCAGATCAGCGCCTTCTTTTTTGAGGGTGTCCAGTACGTCTCTGGACAGCTGGGCTCTGGGAGACGCTGAAGTCAGAGCCGCATTCAGGGAATCTATATTCCAGGAAATCAGTTTGAGCATATCTTTCTCTCTATTCTTTCTTAAAATCTGAAATCCCACAAACCATGCAGTTAAAAGCAATTTGCGGAATGTTTTCTATTTAACCGACTTGTTTCTTCTGTTTATCATCCTGTCCGCCGGCTAAGGAGACTTTTTCAGTCCCCGGCTGTGACAGCTCTGGCCATTCTGCAGAGATCTTTGCGTCTTCTGGCCTGCTCCTCCTTTTCTCTGATCAGCTCTTCAATCTGCCGGTCCAGCGAGTGCAGCAGTTCAGCATTCCGGTCAGAGTTTTCCGCCGCAAGCACTTCTCTGCGGGTTCGAAGACGTTCAATCTCCTCCTGCAGATGTTTTTCTTCCTTTTCTGTCCCGCGGCGTTCCTCAAGAAGGCCACCGATCACTTCATAATTTCCTTTAATTCCCATTGGCCTCCTCCCTCTTTATTAATCGTGGATCCGGACATTGAGATCATTAATTCATTCAGGTTTTTTTGAGAGTCTTTTTTCAGATCTTAATCCGGGATTTAATCCAGAACCTTTTTGGGGGGTTATTTTTGCAGTACTTTGATGACCTCTTCAGTAAATTTCTCAGGCTGGTCCTCGATCATCATATGGGAGCAATCCTCAAATTGCACGGCGTGGAAGGGTGTATTGACATGTTCCTCATACCATCCGGCCAGTTCAGGCGAAAACAGTGATCCGGGCATCGGGTAGAAGTAGGTCACAGGGACTGAGATGTTTCCCACGCATTTTCTCAGGTCCCTCTGCTTCATGGAGCGGGAAAGAGACTTGAGAACTTCCTCATCGCACTTGGAGAGTTCTGCTTTCAGGGGAATGTTCAGCAGGATCTGGGGAATCTTGGCCAGCCTGGGCACTGCCCCTGTCACAAACTGGTAATAAAGGTCAAAGAACTCCTTGCCGGCATCGCGCTCCATATCTTCGATCGTGTACTTTCCCTGATATAAGCCCAGCTTCCATTTCTCATCGTTTATCTGTTTGGGCGTCATGTCACACAAAATGATATCGCGGAGTTCCTCGCATCCATATAGCAAAGTGTAATTCATGACGACCGCGGCTCCCATGGACCAGCCCAGGAGGGTGATATCCTCCAGATCAAGTCCTTTTATGATTTCATACAGATCACTCGCAAGTGTGTCCAGAGTCACCTCTTCGCTGTTGGCCTCTTTGCTCTTGCCATGTCCCCGGTGATCATAGATGATACATCTGGCGTATTTGCTGATTTCTTCTTTTACCGGATCAAAGACCTCGTGTGAAGTTGTCCAGCCATGAAGCATCACGATCGTCCGCTTTCCGCTTCCCATATCCTCATAATAAAGTTTTTCACCGTTTTTCAGTGTGAAATAGCTCATATACAATCTCCTTATTGCTATCCCGGCATGGGGCAGTTACACAATCAATTCTTTTTCCTCCCGGCATGGGGCAGCCGTAACATTAATGTTTTCTGCCGGCATGGGGCAGCCGTAAACCACTTTTTTTATTTTTCAGCAGGTTCAGGCAGGCTCACCGGGGCGTCTTCGCTCACGCTTTCGGTGTCGCCCTCCGCAGCGGGGGCTTCCTCAATTGTCCCGCCGGTCTCCGAACCCGTTTCTCCGGAGGAAGCATCCTGTTCGTCTGTTCCGGCAGCTGATCCAGAGTTTTCCTCCGCATCCTCCTCCGTGTTTTCTTCCCCGGGTTCTTCAATGATCACTGCCTCATAAACCTCCGATGACAGAGCGGCAATCTGGCTGTGCATTTCTCCTTCTCCTGCAGACGGGACTGCTGTCATGACAGTCAGGACATAAGGATGGTTATCCACGAAGATAATCGCGGCGTCATTCTGTATGGTCACATTGACACCGTTCTCATCCGTTGTAAACAGCTCGCCGGTCTTATTGGCGGTCTGGATTCCCTCGGGCACTCCGGCGGGAATCTTGTATCTGTTTCTGGCAATCTGCGCCCGCATAGCCTCCATAATTCTGGCGGATGCTTCTTCGCTGACATATGTGCCCTCATAGACCTCGCGCAGAACGCGGCCGCAGTCTCCCGTGGAAGTATAGTTCTCCTTGCCGTTCTTTTCCAGCATCTTCCTCTGCAACAGGCTGGCTTCAAACCCGTGCTCCCGGATAAATTCGTTGATCGTGTCCATTCCGAGCACGTCGATCAGGGTATTCGTGGAGCCGTTGTTGCTCTCCGAAATCATCGTGAAAAGCTGATTAGGATAATCATCGGCGATTATCCCCTTGTCAATCTGCTCAAAATAGCATCCGGCAATATAGAGCTTGATCAGGCTTGCCGAAATCATGGAGTCGTGTTCATTGACACCAAACTCCTCTCCGGTATCAAGCCTGTACAGGTACATGGACCAGCGGCCGGCTTTCTCCGAGAGTTCCGCCTGGACATGTTCCTTCAGTTCCATCATCCCGGGTGACAAAGTTGCCGCTGCTTTTTCACCTTCCTCTGCAGCCGGAGCGGCGGTCGCTGCGGTAGCTGCAGTAGCGGCGGTCGCTGCGGCAGCGGCTTCCTCTGCCGCTGAAGCTGTCCTGTCTGTTGCTCCGCTTTCAGCGCTGGCCGCCGTCCCGGCCGCTTCTGCCGGCTCCGCAATTTCTCCGCTTTTTCCCGTAAATCCGGACTGAGTCGTTTCGCCTCCCACTTTGTCATTGCAGGACTGAAGACAGAGCAGACACCCTGCAATCAGCACGCAGATGACAACTGCGGTTATTTTTTTACTCATTCTGTTTTTATTACTCATTTTCCTGACCCTCCCGCGGATACTGCACAATGTAGGCGTCAATTCCGTCCGCTATACCGTCAACCATTTTTTCCTGCATCTCCGGATCCTGCATCTTGAGATCCTCTTCTCTGTTTGACATGTATCCCATTTCAAGGATTGTCACGGGCACCTGGCTCCAGTTGATCCCGCTCATTGAATCCGTCTCCCAGACCATTTCATAATCTATGCCTGTCGAGAGCACATAGGAATCCAGAATACAGTCCGCAAGTGCCCTGGACTTCTGATAGAGATCCCCGTTAAAGACGTTGCCGGGAGTCTGGCAGATTGTCATCGCGCCGGTCTGTCCGCTGTTTCCGGATCCGTTCGCGTGAATCCTCACAAAGGCATCCGCTCCCGCTTCATTCGCGATCTCCGCCCGCTCCGAATTGCTTATATCGACTTCGTTGGTCTCCCGGGCCATGATGACTCTGTAGCCCCTGTCTTCCAGTTCGTCCCGGAGCTTCAAACCGATTTCCAGTGTCAGCTGGTATTCCGGGACTCCCGAAGCTGTCCCGCTGGTTCCCGAGCTCACCTTGGCCTTTGTCTCAGATGCTCCGGGGCCTATGGGCTCCTGTTCGGGATTTCCTTCCCCCTGGTGACCCGGGTCAATCACCACAACAGCCTTGTATGCCCTGTCCTTATCTGCGGACGCCGTGCCGGCCTCCGCTGAAACCTCTGCCGCCGCAGTCTCCGCCGACGTCTCCCCGGCTGCCGCCGGAATCCCTGAAGCCTCCTCTCCGGACACGACAGCAGTGCCGCTATATTCTGCCCTTTCCTTCTCATCCGCCGGAGCCGCTGTTACCGCCCGGCTGCTCTGATTGCTGCTTGCGCCGCCCGGGACCGGGGTCATCCCCCCTTTTGCAGTGCCGCAGCCCGCGCTCAGTATTAACGCCGTCAGCACTCCGCAGACGGCAAAGCTTCTGATCCGTATTTTCAAAAAATGATTCTTCTGTTCTCTTTCCAATCTTCCGCCTTCTCTTCTAATGTATTATTCTGTCTTTCCGACTAACGTGTTTTTGTTCTGAAAAAAGCACTCTTTTTTCAGAAAGCTGCCCTTGTTTTCTCTTACATGCGTTTTAAAAAAAGTATAGAATTGGTGTGCTCAAAAAACAATCCATAAAGAGGTGCAGCTTGAATAAGAATCTGACAACAGGAAACCCGGAGACCATCTTATGGAAGTTCTGCATGCCGCTTTTCGGCAGTATCATCTTCCAGCAGTTATACAATATAGCGGACAGCCTGGTCGCAGGCAAATTCGCGGGTGAAAATGCCCTGGCGGCCGTCGGCAACAGTTATGAGATCACTCTGATCTTCATTGCTTTCGCCTTCGGATGCAACATCGGATGTTCCGTGATTGTGTCCACATTTTTCGGCGCAAAAAAATACAATGAGATGAAGACCGCTGTGTCCACTTCCATGATTGTCAGCGGTCTGCTGTGTGCCATCCTTATGATCGGAGGTCTCCTCCTTTGCGGCAGCCTTCTGGAGCTGATCCGCACTCCGCAGGAGGTGTTTGCGGATTCCCGTCTCTATCTGGATATTTACATCTGGGGACTGCCCTTTGTCTTTTTTTACAATATCTCAACGGGTATCTTCTCTGCGCTGGGAGATTCAAAGACACCTTTCTTTTTCCTCGCCGCCTCATCCTGCTCCAATATCGCCATGGACATCTGGTTCGTCGCGGGACTCCACATGGGAGTCGCAGGCGTTGCCTGGGCCACCTTCATCTGCCAGGGCGCAAGCTGCGCGCTCTCGATGTTCTTCGTCTTCAGAAGACTCCGGTCGATCAGGACTGATGAAAAAGCACCGCTTTTCTCCCGCAGCATCTGCGGAAAATTCCTGAAGGTGGCAGTTCCCAGCACTCTGCAGCAGAGCTTCATTTCCATCGGAAATATCATCATACAGAGCGCCATCAACGGCTTCGGACCGGGAGTCATGGCAGGCTATTCGGCCGGTATCAAACTGAACAACCTGGTGATCACTTCTTTTTCGACGATTGGAAACGGAATGTCCAATTATTCCGCTCAGAACTACGGTGCCGAAAAGCTCGACCGTATTCACGCCGGTTTCAAGGCAGGCCTGAAAATGGTCTGGATCATCTCTGTTCCTCTCGCCCTCCTCTACGTTGTCTGCGGCAGATGGCTTCTGCTGTTCTTTATGGGAGATCCCTCTGCGGAGGCCATGCACTCGGGCATTATGCTCCTGAGAATCCTCTCCCCTTTCTACTTCGTGATCTCCGCAAAGCTGGTCGCGGACGGAATCCTGAGGGGCACAGGGAGGATGGTCCAGTTCATGATCGCGACCTTCACCGACCTGGTTCTGCGCGTGGTCCTCGCTCTTGTCCTCGCCCGGACTTCTCTGGGTTCCACCGGAATCTGGTGCGCATGGCCGGTGGGCTGGGCTGCAGCCGCGTTCCTGTCTCTGTGGTTCTACTCCCGGGGTCCCTGGCTGCGCCATGACACAAACGCATAGAACTCGTCAGAATCCCTGATCGTGCATGCGGCGTGTCGTATCAGGCCGGATTCAGGCCTTCTCAGCCAGCACATCCGCGACAAAAACGCCGCTCGCTGAAGCATGCGAGAGAGAATGCGTGACACCGCTTCCGTCGCCGATCACATAGAGGCCGGGATGGTTGGTCTCAAGTTCATTGCTGAGCGCCACCTCCATGTTGTAGAACTTGACCTCCACACCGTACAGAAGCGTGTCATTGTTGGCAGTACCGGGCGCGATCTTGTCCAGCGCATGGATCATCTCGATGATTCCGTCCAGAATCCGCTTGGGCAGGACCAGGCTCAGGTCTCCCGGCGTCGCCTGGAGCGTCGGCTGGACCGTGCTCTCCGCGATACGGGCCGGATTACTCCTTCGCCCGCGCTCCAGATCTCCGAAGCGCTGTACGATGACACCGCCTCCCAGCATATTGGACAGACGGGCGATACTCTCACCATAGCCGTTGCTGTCCTTGAAGGGCTCCGAAAAATGCTTGGAGACCAGCAGGGCAAAGTTAGTGTTCTCGGTCTTTCTGGAGGGATCCTCAAAACTGTGACCGTTGACAGTGACAATCCCGTTGGTATTTTCATTGACGACGATCCCGTTGGGATTCATGCAGAAGGTGCGGACACTGTCCTCAAATTTCTGGGTCCTGTAGACGATCTTGCTCTCGTAGAGTTCATCCGTCAGGTGTGAAAAAACAACCGCCGGGAGCTCCACGCGGACGCCGATGTCCACACGGTTGGACTTTGTGGGTATCTCGAGCTCGCGGCATACCTTTTCCATCCACTTGCTGCCGCTCCGGCCGACGGAGACGATGCAATATTCCGCATCCGCGCTTCCTCCCTTATAATAGACGCGATAGCGCGCTTTTCCGTCACCTCCGGCGCTTCCTTCACTGCCTTTCCCGCTGCCAATCCCGGCTTCTTTTTTCTCTTCCGCTCTACCGCCATTCCGGTTCCCAGAGCCTTCCCGACCGATGATTTCCATATGATCTATGGTTGTGTTGAAATGGAAATCAACATGGTCCTTCATCTCTTCATAGAGATTTTCCAGTACGACGTAATTGATATCCGTTCCCAGATGGCGCACTGAGGCATCCAGAAGATGAAGCTTGTTCTGGATGCAGATTTTTTTGAAAGCAGTTCCGGCGGTGGAATAAAGCCTGGTACCCTCACCTCCGTGAGACAGATTGATGGAATCCACATATTCCATCAGCTCAATCGCCTTTTTCTTCCCTATATATTTAAAAAGCGTACCGCCGAAATCATTGGTAATGTTGTATTTACCGTCACTGAATGCCCCGGCTCCGCCGAAGCCCGACATGATCGAGCAGCTCTCACAGCCGATACAGGATTTTATTTTCTCCCCGTCGATGGGACAGTGCCTCTTATGAAGCGCCTTTCCGCTCTCGAAGACACCGATCTTCAGATCCGGCCTTTTTTTCATCAGCTGATATGCCGAAAAAATGCCTCCCGGCCCCGCTCCGATGATGATCACATCATAATTCATAAATATCCGCCTTTCCGTTTCTATAATTTCTCAAACAGACAGCCCGTCCGCTATATTCCTGTTCTCCGTCTTTCTATTGGCGCAATTTGCCGTAATCGCACAGACAGATAATCCGACAGACAGCCCGTCCTCCATATACCTGCTCTCTGTCTTCCTATTGCTGCAATTTGCCGTAATCGCTCAGACAGATAGTCCGACTGACAGCCCGTCCTCTATATACTGAGCGGAAAGTCTCACATAGTGGTCGGCGTTTTCCTGTATGAACCGGATCTGTTCCTCCGTCACCTGCCTGACGACTTTGGCCGGCCTTCCCATGACAAGGCTGCCGTCAGGGATGACCGTCCCCCCTATGACAAGGGACCCCGCACCGATCAGACAATGACTGCCGATCACCGCGCCGTTCATGACAACCGCACCCATGCCGATCAGTGTGCAGTCTCCCACCGTACAGCCATGCACAATCGCGCTGTGCCCGATCGTCACGTCATCACCGATCACAACCGGAAATCCCCGGCCGGCGTGGATGACCGTATTATCCTGCACATTGGTGCGCTCTCCGATCCGGATCCCGCCCTCGTCGCCGCGCAAAACCGCATTGTACCACACACTGCTCTGCCGACCCAGGGCAACTTTCCGGACAATCCTGCTTCCCTCTGCCCGAAAAACACTCTCATGAATTCGAAACTCATCCATTACTCCGTCTCTCCCCTCTCCGCCTACCGCCGGCTTTTTGGGCTGCACATTTTTT
>JAUNEM010000009.1:16616-31493 GCA_030525515.1 Eubacteriales bacterium | reverse complement strand
GCAGCTGGAAGCACAGGCAGAAGCGCAGGAGGACGCACAGGAGGAATGGGAATGGCTTCCGGAACTGCTGCTGTGCCCGCCCGAACGGCGGCTGCCGGAGGAAGTCCTGACCGGCACGTTGATCACATTCACATTAATGAAGGTATTGGGACTGTCTCCGTATCTGTAGGTACCTGTTTTGCTGTAGTTCTCCGGTTTTTCCAGATCCTTTTCCTCAACGACCTCTTTGCTTTTGATCATGCTGCGTCCGCAGTAGGCACAGGTGTCCCTGCCCTCCTCACGTCCGGCCCCGCAGCTGGGGCAGGTCTCATAGTACTCGATTTTGGTGCGGGTGATTTTCTTGCGGTATTCCGGGCGGCTGGGTTCGTTTCCGAAGCCGATCCCGCCGGCGATCCATCCAAGAAACCGGTAGATCATCATGATGGGAAGTACTATGAAAATAACAAAGACACACAGTCCGCCGATGATCGAGTAGATGTCGTCGCTGTCGTCATACGAGCCCTGGTAGTCATAGTTGTCAGAGCCCTCGTCCACGTCGTCGGAAGCCTGGCGGTCAGGGGAAAAACCGAAGGCATCATTGGGGTAGGCCACTGTCATGGAGTATCGGCCGCCCGGCTCAAGGTTTGAGGAAAAGACCAGATAGCCGTCCTCCTGAAGGCATTCCGGCTGCCAGGCGCCGGCTTTGTCGGCATTCCAGCGAATGGTCAGGTCCTTGACCTCAATGCCGTCAAACCAGGCCGGGGTGTAGATAAAGACCGTCTCCCCCTCGACATAGCGGTCGATCTGGTACATGTGGTCCTGGATAAAAGAGAACTCGAAGCTTGCGACTTCGTCCTTGTAATAGCTGCGGTCCAGGTAGATCGCCAGAGAAGATCCCTTGTCCTCTATGTGGTCGATGCTGTCCCCCAGTGCTGTGACCTCTGAGTGGTTGGCGTTGGGCAGGCCTATGTCCACCCATTCCAGAGGGCCGTACTCTTCATCGTCCAGAACCTTCCAGTCTATGTGGTAGGTCATCTGCAGGGATGCGTCGTCCTGCACATCCACGGTGATCAAAAAATGCTCGATCTCATCTGTGGGGCTGTCTGCCCTGACAGTCATGGTCAAAGGACTAAAGAAACAAAGGCCGAGTACCAGCAGGACCGCCGTCAGGAACAGGACCAATCGTTTCCGGGAAATGCGGTTTCTCCTGAAATGATTTTTCTGTATCTGAGTTCCCTGTATATGTATTTCCTGTAAATGAATTTCCTGTCTCATCAGCAATACCTCCTAAGGGGACACTCGCCGGTCAGCTGTGCGGAAAAGTCCCGGCGGTTCCGGCAGGGCTCACTGTCCCAGATGTCGTTCCAGTCATCGGCAAGCATATTTCCCAGGGGCTGGCCGGAGAGCCAGCTCTGACAGGGTACCACGTTTCCGCCTGGTGTGATCGCCATATTGGAGAGGCAGGCCCCGCAGGAAGGCGAAGGAATATTCAGTTCTTCAAATACCTGACCGTCCAGCCAGCCGGGAGAGGTGAAGGCAATCTCCATGCCGTTGTTGTGGCAGTAAGAGACGGCCTGGCGCAGGATGGCCTCCAGTTCCTCACTCTCCAGCTGCAGGGCTTCCGATTCGGCTCCGACCGCGCTTCCCGTGGTGATCAGGCCGGAACAGGTCACATAAATGACGCCGAGCTCATGCAGGAGCTCCAGTGTTTTGATATAGTCCCGGTTCAGCGTGCACAGAGGTGTGTTGATGCTCACGGACAGGCCCTGGGCGACAGCGTTTTTGATTCCCGCCAGGGTCTCTTCATATCGGGCGGCGCCGACCAGGCGGTTGTGCGCCTCCGGATCCGCGGAGTAGAAAGTGATCTGCACGCTGTCCAGCTCTGCCTCACGGAGCTTTTGGCAGTAGTCCGGGGTCAGACGGATCCCGTTGGTGTTGAGGCGTGAGATAAACCAGCGGGCATAGGCGATGAGTTCGAAAAGGTCCTCCCTCATTGTCGGTTCTCCCCCCGTGAAGGTGACCTGGGGGATGCCGGCCGCCCTGCAACGGTCCAGGATCTTTTTCCAATCGTCGGTGGAGAGTTCTTCCTCGTCCGAAAGGTCCTGCCCCGCGGCGTAGCAGTGAACACACTTCTGGTTGCAATGCCACTTTCCATTCCTGGTCATGGCACTGACCATCAGGTCCATGCGGTGGGGTGCCTGCATAAAGGGGGCGTAGTCGCCGATATTCATATAATGCACATCAGTGGTCACTTCCTCGCGATAGGCAATCTGGCGGATCGTCGTGTAGATCGTCCGAATATCTCTCTGTATGCGTTTGCGGGATAATACGGGAATGATCTGCCGGACTCTGTCAGCCGTGCGGTCCAGGATATTGCTGACATCCTCCTCTCCGATCTCCCTGCCGTCATAGCGGTTGGTCTCCGTTATGAGTTCGGCCAGAATCACCGCCCATATGAAATTGACAGGCAGAATATCTGTGCCGTTGATGATGGCAATGCTGGGATTGAAGGCATTCTCTTCCGCCTTCGGGGGAATCAGGTGGATGCGGATGGCTCCAGGCCCGTTTGGATTCAGAGTAGTGTGCAGGACTTCACAAAAAGAAGACTCCATGTAAGCCCTTAGATTGCGGACTGTCTTTGTCTTGCGAAATAGTAAAGGAATTGCAGTCATAATGTCCTTTCTGCCCTGACAGACGGGCTGACAGTAAAATCGCTGGTAAAAATCGATAATGATCCGTGGTAGGAAGCAGCAGGGAAAACGGACGCTTATTCCGCTTTTATCCGACCTTGTTCCGCTCTTATTCCACAATCCAGTAATTGAAGCTGTCCCAGTCCACAAATTCATGTTCACATACAGTTCCGTCCGACAGGGTCGCTCTCTTTACAGCCGCATAGAGGAATTTGATCTGTTTCCTCTTGGGAATGCCGATATAGTCACAATAGACAGTCTCTCCCGGGCGGACCGTCTTGCATGTCGTGCCGGTATAGACGGTCGTGTCGCCATACAGCCTCCTGCCCATGGAGTCTTCGGCGTAGACATAGACTTCGAAGTCCTCGACTGTTTCATAGGACGAAGTATTGGTAAACTGCATGCGCACATAGAGGATATCCGAGCTGTCGCTGTCCCAGTACCACCTGGCATTGCTTGTGGCTGAGGTAAACCCCATCGGAACGTGTGTCTGGTCTACCTTTGTGCGGGTGGGCTCTTCATACAGATAGGCGCAGTTGACATATCCTGTCTTATAAAGCTTGGGCGCGTAGACAGTCCAGTATTCAGAATCGCTTTTGTCCAGAACAATCACGGACTCTCCCGTATAAATCTTTCCGATTTCATTTTCCGTTTTGAAGGCTTTGCCCTTGCGCAGGGCCAGATATCCGGTTTTGACCTTGGCATACATGGTGTCGCCCGTGTACTTCCCTTTATAGCGAAGATAAGAGGCGTTTACGTAGCCGTGTTTGTGGAGTGAAGGGGCATAGACATAGCAGTATTCGCTCTCATCCCCGTTCGTCGGGCACGCCACCACAGTTTCCCCCGTGTACAGTTTTCCAATCTCATTCTCTTTTTTAAACGCTTTTCCGTTGCGCAAGGCCAGATATCCTGATTCCACCTTCACAGTATAGGTGTCAAGAGTGGTGTAAATTGCCTCTGCCTTCTGTGGAAAAGCCAGTATCAAAATTGCCGCAAGAAGCAGGACGGAAATCCATGTCCTCCCTGCCCGGCCCGGGCGGGCCTTCCCCTTTGCATAATCCGATCTCATAATCACCTCCATGTCTGAGTGCCGCAAATTACCTGAGATTCAAGCTGCGCGCCGCTTTGCGCCTCCCGCGCTCTCACAGCGCTCCGCCCATCCGTAAATCCGCTCATTCCGCACTCGTGCCGTGTACATCCTTATTTCATTATACTATATCAATGCTTTTATTTTCATTATCCAAAAGCGATTACCGGCTTTTTGACCCGGGTTTCTGAAGCTTTATTCTTCATCGCGCAATACCCGTGACTTCAGTCGTGGGATACGCGCGCAGAAAGGAAACTCGCTTCATCGTGGGTACAATCCCGCGATGAAGAATAAACGCTCCGCGAGGATGCCCACGCGTGCGGTGCGGAAGATGATGCCCTTACGGCATCCCGCACGCGGGGCACAAGACTCGCGAGCGAGTCTTGAATCTTCATCGCGCAATGTCCGTGAGCGAGTCTTGAATTCATTTTCCCATTTTTTCAAAACTGCGCGAATAGTAACCGGGTTTCTGATTCTCTGTCTCGCCGAAGAGCAGGCAATTTGCTATAATGTTAGCAGTTGTGAAATGATTGATCGGCAGGCTGAGGCGGCAGCAAGGCGCCCGGTCTTGGAGGTGGTTTATGAAAATCTGTTATAACTGTTTTCACCAGTCAGACTCTTCCACCCATTACTGTGAAAACTGCGGTTTTCCTATGGATCCGGACAAGCAGAATATCTGTCCGGATGCCATTCCCTGCGGAACAACCCTGTACGGCCGCTATCTGATCGGCCGGATCCTGAAGCAGGACAGTTCTTCCATCACATATATGGCCCAGGATTCCCGCTCAAAAGGCACGGTTGCGATCAGGGAATTCTTCCCTAAAGCATGGTGTGTGAGGACTCCCATGCGCACAGTCTCCGTTCCCGAACAGAACCGGGATGATTTTCTCGAGCAAAAGGATCAATTCCTGGAGGAAGCGGAGGTCATCTCTGATTCAGCCGATTCCGACCAGCCCCCCTGCATTCAGTCCTTTTTCAGCCAGAACGATACCGCCTATGTGGTAGTCGATTACGGCAGTCCCGAAAACCTGCAGGCCTATCTGAGCGGAATGATTCTGCAGGCAGGGGCAGGGCAGCCCGCCGGGGAACCGGCACATCAACAGCCGGCGCACCAGCAGTCTTCGCATCAGGAGCTTTCGCATCAACAGCCTGCACACCAGCAGTCTTTTAATCAGCAGTCTGCCGGAGAAAAAGGCCCCGGGACAGAAACCGGAAAAGACCAGGCGGCAGCAGCCGCTGAGGTTTCCGGGGGCCGGACTTCAGACGCTGTGGCTGCAGGATTTTCCGGGGGCTTGACAGCGGATGCTATGACTTCAGGGTATTCCTTTGACCGGAGACCGGCTGCCATGGCTGCCATAACGGCCGAAGAGGCCAAAAAAGACGCGGAGCTGAAGGCCGCCCGGGCCGCAAAAGCTGCCGAGGAAGCAAAGGCTGCCGAGGAAGCCAAAAAAGCCGCGGCGGAAAGGGCTGACGCAGACGCGAGAACTGCCGCGCAGTCAATGGATGCCGGAGGCAAAAAGGCAGATCCGCACACAATGACTGCAGGGGCTGCAGAGGCAGGTCCGCACATAAAGGCTGACGCAGACGCAAAGGCAGATCCGAAGCTCCGGGAGGCCGCAGGCGGCAAGGCTGACAGACGCGAGGCATTTTCCCCGGGCAGGACGAATCGGCCCGGATCCGGGAAGGGCAGCAGTAACGCCTTTCTTCCCCTGGCAATTATTCTTGGAATACTTGCCTTCTGCCTGCTCATTCTCTTTCTTCTGCTGCCGCGGATCATGCCGGATTCCGGGGACATGGATCGGGCCATCTTTACGATCCGGAGACAGATCGACCGGAAAAGACGCTTATTTAAAAGAAACAATCCCCTGGAGGACTGGCGGCGGGACAGGAATGAGAAAGACGTACAGCCGGATGAGCCCCCGCAGGAGAAGAATGAGAATACAAATCCTTTCAAAGAGATATTCGGAGTCGAAAAACCGGAGGATCTGACAGATCTTTTTTCAGATGAACAGGCAGAGGAGGGGATCAGCTCGGGGAATTTCTATAATAAGGGATTCTTCGGCGCATATGAGGGAGGCATCTTATTCGGGGATTCCGACGGCATATACCGCTTCACACAGGCAGAAGACGCGGAAGGTGAAAAAATCGCGAATAAGCATGCCAGGTACATAAACAAGTACGGAGAAAAGCTGTACTATCTGGATGAAATTGTAGATAAAATCGTCTGTCTGGATCCAGACAGCGGAAGCACCTATGACGTATATTCCTATGAGAGTGAAGCGGGATATATGCCGGAATCGCTCTATATTTATGACAAGTGGTGCTATTTTTCAAACGGTAAAAAGCTCTATAGATTTGATATAGAAGATGCGGGAGAGAACAGCCCTGTGTTTCCGCCGCAGACAGAGCTGGTGCTGGAAGACTTCAATTCAACAAACCATGTATTTCCGAGTCTGTGCTTTGTCCGGGGAAAGCTGGTCTATAACGGAAAAGAGGGGATCACTGCGGCTGATCCGGACGGCTCGAATCCCCGGGTTTTATCCGACAAGGAAGGCCACCTGATCAGCAACGGGACAAGCATTTATTGCTGGTTCGGGGTACATCATATCTTCCGGGTCAGTATGGACAGCCGCACCGAGGAGATTCTGACAACCGACCCGGACGAAACAATTTCCGCTTTTAACTGTCTGGGGGACTGGATCTATTATATCTCCGCCACTGACGACGGCTCCTTTCTGTGGAGAATGGCGGAAGACGGAAGCACCCCGGAGCCGATCACCGGAATCGGCGAAGAGGGAGACAACGTACTCAGTTTCTGCATATTCCCCGATCCCTTTGACAGCGGGGTGCCTGCCTATGCGTATCTGTCTCTCTTCGATAATCAGGGAGATACTCCTTCCCAGACATTTGAGATCTATGCCCTCGATAATTAATCGAGGCAGATCTGCCGACCCGCAGCTCTGACAGGGCTGCAGGAAATGGAAATACTCGTAAAGCGGATATCTCCTCCATCCGGCGGCAATTGATCTGTTCTGACAGAGCTGCAGGAAATACCGCTAATGAAAATATCACACTGTTTTTGCTCCGGGCTTCGGCCGTGTGCAGAAACAGTGTGATTTTTTAATACAGTTTATCTTTCATTTTTCCCGAATAGCGTATCAAAACAATACAGTTCTCTCTGGTTTTTCCGTGTCATTTTTTCATCAAAGCTGTTGACTTACTTTCACGGGCTAACCTATAATTTTTTATGTAGTCCGTTTTTTCCCCATTCGGGAAATTGCTGAAGGAGTAGAGAAATGATGGAAGAACGCCTTGGGAATGAGGTCCTGAAAAGTCTGTTTCAATATTCGGATGACGGATTCATCGTCGTCGACAGGAATGGCATCGTGCTGGAGATCAATGAGCAGTATGCCTCTTACTTTTCGAAGAGCCGGGATGAGATCATTGGGCATCCGATTGAGGAGACAATCTCTACAACGAGCATGTATGATGTGATGGAAAACGGCCTCATCGACAGCCGGGAGGACGTATATCTGCAGCCTTATTCGGGTGAGGATCTGCGGCATGAGAACGAAATGCAGCTGGTCGAGGACATACGGATCCCTGCCCTGCGCTTCTGCGTCTACGATGAAGACCGCAGGCTTCTGGGCGCCGCGGCGCAGATGAAATTTCCCGACAGGGCAGAGGAGGTCTCCCGCAAGTACCGCGAGGCAGAGCTGGATTATTACAAAGAGAGCTACCAGGACAACGTGTTCAGCAAGAGCGGTTTCGAGAACATGCTGGGCAATGACATCAAGGTCGTGCGGGTCAGGAAGATGGGCATGAAGGCCGCCCAAAGTGACTTTCCGGTCCTGATCACCGGGGAGACCGGCACGGGCAAGGAGGTCATGGCCAAGTCGATCCATCTGGCCGGCAGCCGCAGGGACAAGCCTTTCGTGGCGATCAACTGCGGGGCGATTCCGGAAAATCTGCTCGAGTCCGAGCTCTTCGGGTATGAGAGCGGAGCCTTTACCGGAGCGAAAAAAGGCGGCAAGCCGGGCAAATTCGAACAGGCTGACGGGGGGACGATTTTCCTCGACGAGATCGGCGATATGCCCCTCCATATGCAGGTGAAACTGCTTCGTGTGCTGCAGGAAGGTGAGATCGACCGGGTCGGAGGCACCCATCCCATGCCCGTGGATGTGCGGGTCCTGTCCGCGACCAGGCGGAATCTGGTGCAGATGATGGCCGAAGGGACCTTCCGCGAAGATCTTTTCTACCGCCTGGCAGTGGTGAACCTGCAGACTGTCCCCCTTCGCGAATGCCCCAGGGATATCCTCCTGCACTGTTTCCATCATCTCACACGACTGAACCGCCAGTACAGGACTCAGATCTCACTGAGCGAATCCGCCAAATACTGCCTGCTCCACCACACCTGGCCGGGCAATATCCGGGAACTCCAGAACGTCATTTCCAGCGCCTATGCCATGTGCGAAGGAGAGCTCATCGAGCCGGAGAACCTGCCTCAGCGCATCGCCCAGCTCGCTCCCTGGAGCATCTCTTCAGGGGGAGCATCCGCCGGCCAGACCGGGCCCGGCACAGGCGGGGAGTCCGGTAAAGACGGGGATGACCTGTCCCTCAAGGAAAAGCTCAACAATTACGAGCGGATTCTGATCCGCGAGGCACTTGACGCCGGCAACGGCAACATGGCAGCGGCGGCTCGCCGCTTGAAGATAGAGCGCAGCCTTCTCTACAAGAAAATGGAAAAACTGGGAATGAAATGAGGCGGAATAATACCTTGCATGAGCCGTGTCATAAAAAGACCCGTCCGCAGGTACTGCGGTACGGGTCAGGCTGAGCTGTGATCCTCCTGCCAGGTTATAAACCTCCGGCAGGGTTGTTCAGAAAAAACCGGTCAGAAAATGCTGCTCAGAAAAAGCGTTCCTCCGCCTGGAAGACATGGCTGATCTCGCTGTAGCGGCCGAAGACTGTCAGGCGGTCGCCGTCCATGAACACTGTGTCCGCTTTCGCCGCCTCCTGCCTGATTCCGCCTCTCTCGACCAACAGGATCATGATATTGTGTTCCTGCTTCAGCCTGGCTTCCGCCAGGGTCTTTCCCCTGAGGTTTTCCGGCACTTCCTTCAGAATGACATTGGCTATGGAGTCATGTCCTATATAATCCATCAGGAGCACCGTGTTGACCTTGTCCTGCTTCATGATCTTTCCGGCGATCCTGCTCAGGGATCTGTCGATTCTTTTGCGTACAAAACGAGTCCTGATCAGCATGATTACCAGGGCGGCAATCAGCAGAGGAATCACGATTCCCACAAAGATGTTGTCCACCTGGGTCGATTTTATTGAGAAAAAGATGTTTACCAGGGCCGACACGATCGTTACGTTAAACACATATCCGAACAGCATGGTCACCTGGGCAAGCCTGCGGCGCATTCTGGAGGAGATAAGACTCTCGCTCTCACGGGTTGTGAATCCGGCGCCGGTCAGAATAGAGAGGACCTGAAAACGGGCTTTGTCGTCCGGCAGGCCTGTGATACGAAACATCATGGTGAACAGTTCCAGGATAATCCAGTAGATCAGGACGATCACCGAAAAAAGCAGACTTGCAAGAAATAATGTCATTGGTTTGCTCCCGTACTGGTTGTAGAGTTAAAATCGTATCTGCGGATCTCACAGTTCCCGGTCTTGAAAGCCGCGAATTCCCCGGTATTAGTTAAAGTCGTATCTGCGAATCTCACAGTTTTCGATCTTGAAAGCCGCAAATTCCTTGTTTGTCATGTCGTGAAACCAGGATTCCACATAGCGGACGATGCCGTTGTGGGACACCAGGACATAGGTTTTTTCATCTTTTTTCAGCTCGTCCAGAAAATTATAGATTCTCTGTGCAGCCCGCATCATGGACTCTCCTGTTCCGAAAGAATTGAGAAAGCACTGCTTTGCCTCAAGGAACTCTCTGCTGTTGCGGGGGCTGGTGCCCTCCCAGACGCCGAAATTCTGTTCCACGAGGCGGGGTTCGACGCGGACCGGAATGCCTGTGATCCCAGAGATGTGCCTCGCTGTGTCTGCCGCCCGCATCAGGGGGGAACAGAGAATCTCATCCGCCGTAAATCCCTCTTCCACGAACTTTTTTCCGGTCATAACCGCCTGCTCATGTCCTTTTTCCGTCAGCGGAACATCCGTGGCCCCGCAGATCTTATCGGCCACATTCCACTCTGATTCACCGTGTCTGATAAAATAAAAATGTCCCATTATATCCCCTCCATGAACATATAAGAACGTATTAGCATATAAGGCATATAAGCATATAAGAGAAAGCGGATGACCGTTTAAACCCATCTGCGGGTCATCCAAACGGGATGTAGGCTGCCAGCACTGCGAGCAGGATTGCGGGCATCATGTTGGCGACCCGGACCTTCTTTCCCCAAACCAGGTTTACACCGACTCCGAAAATAAGGATGGAGCCGACCAGGGAAAGATTGGCGATGGCTGACTCTGTCATAAAAGGCGCTATCAGTCTGGCCAGCAGGGTGACGCTCCCTTCAAAGACAAAAATCGGGATGGCGGCAAACGCGCTGCCCTTGCCCATGGCTGAGGTCATGACAGCGACAATAATGAAGTCCAGCACGGACTTGACCGCCAGCGTCGAATAGTCTCCCATCACACCGTCCTGGATTGAGCCCACAATGGCCATGGCGCCGATGCATATGGTGAGCGAGGAGGTGACAAAAGCATCTACAAAACGGGCGTCCCTGGCATTTCCGGTCTTGAACTTGAGCCAGGTGCCGAAGCGCTCGAAGCCTTCTTCTATTTTCAGGATTTCCCCGATCACAGTGCCGACCGCCAGGCAGAGCACGATAAACATCGAGCGTCCGCTGGTGATCCTCCAGGCTCCGCCTGTCTCCGAAGCCGTGATCTCCAGCATACCTTCCATTGCTCCGGCAATTGCGATAAAGAGCACACTGACCCCGCAGACGACTGTGATGGAATCCTGCTGTTCCTGTTTGAAAATCCTCCCCGCAAAATGCCCCACCAGGCCTCCTGCCACGACTGCTGCTGTGTTGATCAGCGTTCCCGCTCCTGCCATTTTCCCTGCCTCTTCTCGTAAAGAACGAATCGGATGGGGCGGTTCTGCCTTCCCCATCCGATCAGTCTGTTCATATTTAATATAATCCGGATCCAGTCTTATTTTTTCCGCCGGAGTCCCCGGATATTCCATTCCGGACTGTCCCGCTCCGTCAGTCATCCTCAACCGTGAAAGGGACCATCTCAAGCTCTTCACCCGTATGGGCTGTCCTCATCTCGGAGGCTTTCTCATAGGTGACGTTATTGAGCATCTCCACCCCTACGGATCCGATCTGGTCCTCGGGGACTTTGCTCAGATTGAAGGCCTCGGTTCCGTCCGTATTCTGCTGAGCCCCGTTTTCATCCGTAATCTCGAAGCCCTGCAGCTTTTGTTCCGCTTCAAGAGCATACCAGGGTTTTTCGGAGTTCTCGTTCTCGTCCATTACAAGCAGGCTGGTGCATTCCAGACTTCCGTCCCTCAACTCGAAGTAGCCGATCGTCCACCTTCCGTCATCAGAGGTCTCTTCCCTCCGGATCTGGTTGTCTTCACAGATATAGTAGCTGATATTGCCGTCGCTCTGGATCAGCCGCTTGGGAGCGCCGTCCACCAGCGTGTAGACCGCAAACACAGCGCCCTCACCGAATTTCTTCTTGTCCGTAGAACCGACGATAAACTCGTCCTTCCCGTCTCCGTCGAGGTCCATGCATGTGTAGGACATCGTCTTTGCAATGTCCTTGTCGTCCACGATCCACCGGAGCCCCACAGCGGAGGAGTGCTCGGAATCCCAACCGGAAAGGGCAGCATCATTATATTGGTTATAAATGCTGTTATACTCTTCGCTCACTTCGTTGGGACCGGTGAACCTGATCCTGGTGACCTTCGATTTGCGTTTCTCCTTGCGCTTATTCTCGTAATTGATAATGAAATTGACGTTCGCCGTCTCGTATGCGTTAAAGAGATTGGCCGTAAACCGCTTCTCCGCGATTCTGCCGTGATACCATTTCTGCTTATCGAAATATTCCTGGATCCATTTGGTTGAGAACTTGCGGCCTCTCCTTGCGAAAAACTCGTTTCTCGCAAGGACCAGCTGATCATCATCCATCCAGCTGATGTTCTGTTCCGTAATAAAATACGTATCGGCATCCGGAAGGAAATACTGGTTGTCTTCCGCCTGTCTGTTAAATTCCCAGTCGTCGTTCTCGGAGTTTCCCCCGAACTGAAGATGGGTTTTTTCTTTTTTCTCCGCGGCAGCCGGCACTGCCAAAGATCCTGAGACTATCACGGCTGCCGCAATAGCCAACAGTCTCACGCCGATTCCTTTCATACCGTAAACCTCCCGCCGGTTTTCTTCCCGGCCCGAAGTCATTATTCAAGCTTGTTTCTTAATTGTTGCACCTGTCCCACGATTGGAGTCACGGTTCCACGCCATGAAGAATAATCACCGGATTTCCAGGCCCGCCCTCGAGTCCTGTACCATGAAGGATAAATCCGGACAAATGTCTGTATTTGTATTTCTCACGAAAAAATGTCTTAATCGCTCAATCCGGTCTGTACTTCATCCTCTGCAAGCTGATAAAGAAAAAGACCGCTATATCATTTATATCATAGTTTTCCTGATTCGTCTTCAAATTTTATGATTTTCCACACCGTTTTTCGGAGCTTTTTTTAAAAAAACACAATTTAAGGAATAAAAGAAGCTGTTCCGCCAGTCAGTAAAACGCGGAACAGCTGTGCCTCTTAAATCTTATTGAGATCATTGAGAAGGCTCTCAATATAATGCATCTCTTTTTCGAGCGCTCTCTTTTGTTTGTCCAGATCATCCATCTGAACGAGTTTCGCTTCTGTCTCGGGATCATTCAGGCTCAGAAAGCCTCCGGCCACTACAAAGGGAAGCTTCTGCTTCTTTTCTACACCACTGTAATCGATTGTGAGCACGGATTCATTCTGGTCAACCACATTTCCTGTTCCATACTGGGTGTGCTCCACCACAGCTCCCTGCAGATCAGGAAAAGTATATCCGCTGCGGAGCGCTTCCACTGCCGCAAGCCTGCTGCCCAGTGAAGCTTTCTGCGCGTTCAGTTTCTCGTTTTTTTCTCTCTTCTCTTCTTCTTTCTGCCGCTGTGACGATGTTTTTTTCTTTACCTCTGTCCCTTCTTTTGCCGCCATACTTTTCCTCCTGTGCCGCGATGTTCTTGAGCAAGTTCTTCTAATGTGTTTACACCCTACAGTTAAGCAGCATTTTAAAAAAATCCATATATAAAGGTATTATAGCACAAATTATCTGAAAATATAATTGTTTTTTTAAGGAACAACCGGGAACACCCGGGACACCTGGTCTTATCGATATTACCTTATCGAAATTAAAAGAGGTCTGTTAAAAAACAAGGGAGACCGTTTTCACGATCCCCCTTGTAACTCATCTCTATGTCTGTGTGCTGCAAACTTCGTATGATTAAAGCTTCGCTCTGCTTCGCGCGTCCCGCGCTGTCACTTGCAGAAAATCAGTAGTCTTTTTCCATTCCGCACATGCTGCAGACTTTTACTCCTTTGAGGCCGCCCTTGAAGAATCCTCCGCAGTACTGGCAGCGTCCCTGTCTTCTCCAGACCGGGCGGCGGCTCCTCAGGTATTCGGCGTCCTTGGCCTCTGCCTCTTTGCGGCGGATAAAGTCCGCAACGGCAGGGAGCTCAGGGCAGGCGGAGAAGGCAGCCTTGTCGATTTCCTGCAGGCTGGCGGGAAGGGCGATGTCGGAGAGGGAAATGCAGCTCTGGAAGGCATTTTTGCGGATCACAAGGAGTCGTGTGGAGAGTCTGATCCTCTCGAGGTGTTCACAGCCGCTGAAAGCGCCTTCGCGGATCTCCGTCACGCTGTCAGGAAGTTCGACGCTGACGATGCGGGCGTTGTGGAAAGCCTCTGCTCCGATATTGATGATTCCGTCGGGGATCCGTACATATTCACTTTGTCCGACATAGCGCACCAGAGTGGATCCGTCCACCAGAAAGTCTCCTTCCCGGCGTCCGTTCTGGGGAGAGCCGGATGCTGAAGCTGCGGGAACAGTCACAGCGGGCTCAGGGATCTCCTCTTCGACCTCACGGACCGCGGTTCCGTAGAGCTGGACATGAAAGCGGCCGCTGCCGTCGGCGACCGGAACAGCAGTCTGGCGCAGTCCGATCACTGCATCCGCCTGCATCATTGCCGCGCTCTTTCTGATTTCCCGCACCGCCGCGAGAAATCCCTGATCCGGATCGGTCTGTCCGAGGCTGGATCCGCAGACCGGGCCCACCACCTCATATGCTTTATTGAGATCAAGAGTTGTCACTGTAATATTCATCATATCTGCCATTATTCTGCTCCTTGAATTCGTTTTATTCAGCAGTCGGGACTCCCGCGTGTCTGCGGTTTTCTCCATGTTTTTTTCAAAAACGTACTATAAAACGATCATGTCATTGCTTGCTTTAAAAACCGTCAGCGTGTACACTTATGAAGTATGCGGGATACTGCGTCCGGTTCCGGAGGTGAGCGAATCTGCCTATGGACGCCGGAGACGATATTTTTTCCCGGTTCCGGAGGTGAGCGAATCTGCCTTCAGGCTCCAAAGTCGGGAGAATTCCGCACACAGCTTATAGTTTACCACATGGGGGTTTTTTTGAAAAAGCTATTCCGTTTATTAATTGCAGTTTTCTGCATATTTTTCGCCCTGCTTGCCGCCCCGCCCGCTGCCAGGCCGGTCGTCGAGTCTGTTTTCAGGGAAACTGCCGGTGTTTTCCGGGAGGGAATCGTAGTCTTATCGGAATATGCCCATGAGATCACGGGTTTCACTCCGGTACTGGCAGAAAATAACAGCCCGGGAACCGATCCTGAGGGAGAAGGAAGTTCCGGGAGCGCAGAGGCGGCAGAGTATCCGCCGGATTCAGGCGGTCAGGATGGCAGCAGTCCGGACATCTACGAAGATGGAAGTGCCTCCGCCGGCCTGGAAGGAGGTTCCGGCAGCGGGACAGAGTCTGCGGACGGATCTGCTGAGATTTATCAAAACGGTGATGAGGCAGGTTATGCGGACGGATCTGAC
>JAUNEM010000009.1:0-16516 GCA_030525515.1 Eubacteriales bacterium | reverse complement strand
TGAGGCAGGTTATGCGGACGGATCTGACGGGAATTCCGAAAGCAATGGAAATGCCGGCGCCGGGGGCATGCCGGGCTCTGATGGAGCGGAGGCTTCCGGGCAGGATTCAGCAGATGCCGCAGGTCAGGAACAGGTCCAGGAACAGGTTTATGTGAGAGGTCCTGTCGCCGACGAAGAAATCTTTTACTACTATTACACACAGATTTCGCAGGAAGAGCGTCTTCTCTACGACGCCATGCTTGCTCTGGCTCAGAACCAGTACAACGATGGTTCCTATGAGGAGTCCAGGCTGGTGAGTCTGGACCCTTCCTCCGAAGAGTTTTCCATCAGCTATACACGTGCTTTCAATGCGCTGGTCAATGATCATCCGGAATTGTTCTGGGTCAGCATGTCCAGAGCGGTCTACCAGTGCCGGTATTATGTGCTGCCTTCCTTCGGCGGGCAGTACAAGGTCATTTTTTCTCTTGTTTTCCCTGAAGCCGGAGAAGAAGGCAGCGGTTATTCCGGTATGGATCTGAGGAATCAATACACTGAGGAGCAGAACCAGCTCAGAAGCGCTGCCGATGTACTACTGGGGCAGGTGGATTTCACCCAGTCCGATGCGGGAATCGCGCTTCAGCTCCATGATCTCCTTCTCAACTGCGCATGGTATAACCGCGATGCGGGTTTTGACGACTACGCTCACACAGCCTACGGGGCTCTTGTCTGCGACAGCAGCGGAAATCCGGGCGGTGCTCTCTGCGACGGCTACTCTCTCGCCTATGTATATCTGCTGGAGCGCGCCGGTCTGACTGCCGCCATGGTCAGCGGAACTGCCGGATCAGCAGACGGAGAACTCGAAAAACATGCCTGGAATATCGTCTGTCTGGACAACGCGTGGTATGAAGTGGACGCCACCTGGGATGATCTCGACTTTGAAGTGTCTCCCTCCGATGAAGGGTATGATCTTTTGATGGAAGCTCTTTCGAACGAGGTCTATATGGCAAAGATCCGCCATTACATGTTCAACCTGACCACGGAGGAAATCTCTTCCTTTACTCCGGGCGAGGAATACCGCTATACCAGTGACCGGGGCTGGGTATCCCTGCTGCAGCCCTCTGTCCACATCCGCTTCAGCGAAAGTGAGAGTGAGAGTACCAGGGATTACATCACTCCCCTGGCCCCCCTGGCTGAAGGGACTTATTACACCTGGAGCATGCTCTCCGGGTTCTAGATACAAAACCTTGTGGTTGTGGGCATGGCTCACATTAATCACACGATCAAAAGCTTTGTGTGCCGCTTCGCGCGTCCTGCGCCCGCGCATCGCAAGTATTTTACGGAAGTACAGTTTTTTATTTTCAAAGAGGTAATCAAATAATGAAAAAGGATGTGCATCTCTTCCAAACCCGGCCTGAAACTGCTGTCGCGGCAAAAAAGAAATTCCGCCGGAGATTGATCCCTGCGGTATTCCTCTGTGCCTTGCTTGTCCTTTCCGCCTGCGGAAAGAGCCAGACAGTGGAGGACAGCGGCGCTGACGCCCCGGCAGAGGAAGTGACAGAAGAGTTTCCCACAGAGGATTCATCTTCCGAGTCGATCACTTTCGATTTTGAAGACATCGACGATTCCGGTTTTGCCGCCACGATCCCCGAGTCAGTGCCCGCAGCTCCTGAAGCCGCAGAGCCCGCCGCGGAGGAGCCTTTTTCCGCGAAGGGAATGGATCTCACGATCGTCATAGATCCCGGGCACTCCTCCCAGGTGCCTGAGGGCACAGAGCCCATTGGTCCCGGCGCTCAGGAGACAAAGGCAAAGGACACGATCGGTATTCTGGGCAAGGCAAGCTCAATCTATGAATACGATCTCACGATGAATGTGAGCAAAAAGCTGTATGCAGAACTGGAGGCACGCGGCTACAAGGTCATCCTGACTCATTCAGACACTATTCTTCCCATGAGCCAGTCCGAGAGGGCAGCCGTCGCGAATGAGAACAAGGCGGACGCTTTCATCAGGATCTTCGCCAACAGCTCTGAGGATACCTCTGTGCACGGCGCGTCGGCAGTCTGCATCACCGAAAAGAATCCTTATCATCCCGAGATGTTCAGTCCTTCCCTCCGCCTGTCGGATGCCATCCTCACCACGCTCTGTGAAAAGACAGGAGCCGCCCTGGACAGGATCTGGATGACGGACACGATGACCGGCAATAACTGGAGTGAGGTTCCCACCACCCTGATCCGTCTCGGTTATATGAGTAATCCGGACGAAGACCTGAATCTGAACATGGATTCCTACCGGCTTTCAATGGCGGCTGCTATTGCGGACGGTCTGGACCGCTGGTTCGCCCAGATGCCCCCTGAGGAAAAGGCCATGCACCCCGCTTTCAATAACGGAGCCTCCGGCAATGAGTCCGCAGTGATTTCGGCAACGGACGAGGCGTCTGCAGACGGGAACACAGCCGCTCCCGCCAAGGCAGCTCCCTACGAGACGTCGACACCCTCGTCGACCGATCCCGGGAATGACCCCGAGTCACCTGTGGATGCCGTTCCGGTCACTTCCCTTCCTTCCAACGATTATGTTGTGCCGCAGCCTGATGGTCAGACAGTGCCCAACATCAACGCGGGAACAGGTGTGGGCACGCCCGGACTTGTCGATCCTTCTCTCACCGGCACAAATCCGGCCGACATCAACAACGCGGCAGAGCTGGGCACACCGGCAAATACTCCCGGTACCGTCACTCCCGTCAATCCGGGCACGAATGCCAATCAGCCCAATGCGGCAAATACACCCAACGTCACTATACCTCCGATCAGCCCCGCGCCCGGGTCCGACGGACATGTAGACGAGTCCGATTATCTCTATTTCAACAATGATGATAATCAGGCTGCCTACTGGAGCGAAGGTGACGAAGACGATCTTAATTTCCAGACCGACCCCGATGAAGCCTCCTACACAGGCGGAGACCTGGTCGAATAATCCCCGGGATTCCGGGACCCTGCAGCGGCAGGGGTCTGACAGACCGATCCTTACGGCGGAATAAGAAAAAAAGATAAAAAAGGCGATTCCTGCCTCTCCCTTAAAAGGGGGACAGGAATCGTCTTTTTCTTACTATAATTCAGCTATAATGCAGTCCCGCGCCCGTAAGCCGGATCCTGCACATAATGGATGATGAATGATGGGCGCGGCTCACTGTCGCATCTGTAATATTCTGTTTTTTCGAAGCTATTTGTTGCGCGTAAACCAGTGGCGTATAAAAATATACAGGCAGATCGCGAAAGCCAGCATGAATCCGAAGAAACCCAGAGCGGGAATACCCAGCATCTGGGGGTGCATATCTGTCGTGCAGATGATACTGGATCCGATCAGCAGGGCCATGACCCACAGGCCCATGACGATGTTTCTGACCAGCCTTCTGAGCAGGTCAGACATCTCTCTGGTGGCATCCAGCTTAATGTTGACCTGAGCCTGTCCGTTGAGATACTCTTCCAGAACATTTTTGATGAGGGGGGGAAGCTCCACCGTCTTGTAGGCGGCGGTGTATAGTTTTTTGCCCCCTCTTTTGAGTTCCTTTCCAATGTCGAAGTTTTCAACGGCCTGTTCCTTGATCCTGGACGCGGCGATTTCCATCATATTGATCTCGGGGCTGATCACGCTCAGCACTCCCTGCATATGATTGAGTCCCCGGCCCAGCATGGTCATGCCGTGCGGAATCTTCAGCCCGTTCTCCTTCATGATGTCGAGCACCTGCATGAAGAATTCAATAATATCTATGCTTCCGAGCGACATTTTGCCATAGCGGTTGACCAGTACACGCAGTTCCTTGTACAGGCGTCCCTCATCCACTTTTCCCTTCCGCTCACAGAGTTCGAGGATGGTGCTCTCCAGTGACGAGATATCCGTGACGGCGATCGCGCGGACGGCGCGCTCCATCAGTTCCTTGTCGCGGACGGACAGGCGTCCCATCATGCCCATGTCGATCCAGACAATTTTGCCGTCGTGGACCTTGACGTTTCCCGGATGGGGATCTGCGTGGAAAAAGCCGTCCTCCATGACCTGTTTGATATAGTTGTTGACGAGCTTGCGCCCGACCTCCTGCAGGTCATATCCGCGGCTCAGAAGGTGGTCGCGGTCGTCGATGGAACACCCCCCGACATATTCCATGACCAGCACCCGGGTGGTCGTGTACTCATGATACAGGTGGGGAATGCGCACGTATTTGATCCCGGCATTGTTGCGGGAAAACTCCTCGACGTTGGCGGCCTCTTTGATGAAGTCCATCTCCTCCTGGGCGACCGCCCACATCTCGTCCAGGACCATTCCCAGGTCCACGACGTTCTTGATCCCGCCGACAGGAGGCATCAGGTGGACCAGTCTGTGAAGAAGACCGATGTCCCTGGCCATCGTGTCGTAGATTCCCTTTCGCTGCACTTTGACAACGACGTCCTCCCCTGTCTTGAGGACCGCCCTGTGCACCTGGGCGATCGAGGCGGATCCGAGCGGTTTTTCGTCGATTGAGGAAAAGACTTCATGCCAGTCCTCACGGTAGGAGCGGTTGATAACTTCCGTCACCTCCGAAAAAGGCATGGGAGCTACATCGGAGTTGAGCTTCATCAGTTCGTCGCAGTAAGCCTTGGGAAGAATATCCGAGTGCAGAGACATGATCTGCCCGAGTTTAATATAGGTCGGACCCAGTTCCTCCAGAATGACCCGGAGTTTCTCCGGAGTCACTCCTCTCGTGATCTTATTGCGGAAAAGGACCTGGCGGATCTCCTTCATCCTCGACCGGTTGTCCATCTTTGCCTTGTCTTCCATAAACTGCAGATTCTCCCATTTCCTGTCTCTGTCTCAGCTGTCTGTGTCTTTTCCTCTACGGTTTCTGAACTTCCCTTTGCGGTTTTGGATTTCCCTTTACAGTTTCTGAATTCACCGCAGCGGTTATTGAATGTCCCAATGAGTTTTTTGAAAAAAGAGAACAAACGAAAGCGCCCGCCGCGGGATCAGGCTTCTATGGCCGGCCCGCAGCGGGCTTCGTCTGACTATTCAATGATTAAACAATGAGCGCTGCCCTGTCAGTCACACGAAAGCAGCAGGATCATTGCGGGGTCAGGCTTTTTGCAGAGTTCATCAGGGTTACTCGTTTTCCTCGCCGTCATCTGTGGAAGCCATATAGCCTTCCTTGGCCAGATCTTCATCCATGGCATCCTTTTCAGCGGACTCGGCAGCTGCCTGGTCGCTCTCGGTCAGTCCGGTCACATCCTCGACAACATCTGTCGCGGTCTCTTTGATCTTATCAGCGGCTTCCTCAGCCTCTTTGATCTTCTTCTTGAGGAATTCAAGTTCATCCTTGCCCATCTTGGACAGTTTCTCTTCAACGCTTGCCGCATCCAGCTTGCGGGAATCAAGAGTCTTCTTCACATTGTGCTGAAGTTCTTTGTTGAGCTCCTTGCCCTGCTCAACAGTGATCTCGCCCTTCTTGACCAGTTCATCGATAATCTGCTGGGATTTCTCCACGGTTGTAGCCGCGGCGCCGATGCCCACGAGGAGAATCTTCTTCAGACCATCACCGATTTTTTCCATTGCCATTTTTTTCCTCTCTTTCCGGAGCGAAACAAACAGTTGTCGCCTTAGTCACAGCCGTCCGCAGCGCTGCATCGGCAGCTGACCCTGACGTTGATCCGGCAGATTTTCAGGACAATTCCTTTTCCTGTTCCCTGATCGGACCGAGGCAGGTGCCTTTTGCTCATGACTGAGAAGCTGAATGTTCACGCGGCAGACCCGTATCGCTCCGGGACGGTTCTGCCGATGATTCCCTTGACCTGCGGGCAGCCACCACTGTTTCATGTGATGACTCCCTGTTACGAAAAAAAAGTGTAGTCAGAAAATGTTACCAATCTGTGTTGTAAGTATTTGATGAAAAACAGAATCCAGAAAAAAAATGTAAACTTTCTGTCAGATGATTCTGAACACGTATAAAAATCTCGGTATAAAAATGATCAGACCCGTGATCGCCGCCATGATCGCGGCGATCAGCACAGCCCCGGCCGCCGCGTCCTTGGCGCGCTTTGCCAGAGGCCTGTATTCTTCCGTGACCAGGTCGACCACGGCTTCGATGGCAGTATTGACAAGTTCAAGCCCCAGGATCAGCCCGAAAAGGACAAAGCAGAGGCACCATTCGGTCGCGGAAATCTTGAGCAGAAGGCCGAAAAGTACGACCAGGATCGTGAACCCGAAGTGGATCTTCATGTTGCGCTCTTCGACACCGGTCATGATCCCGTCGAAGGCGTGGCTGAAGCTTTCCAGAAGGGGCTGGCGGTTTCCGCCCGATGCCCTGCCGGCCCGCCTCTTCGCGCCGCTCCTGCTGCTTCCGGTCTTTCCTTTTGTCCGGGAAGACCTTGCGGCAGCCTCCTTCTGAGCGCCGGCTCTGCCTGTTTCCGCCCCTGAGGATTTTCCTGTGGAGTTTCCTGAGGTTTTGCTCTTTCCTGCTGTCTTTTCTGCGTCCTTTTCAGTTTTTGAAGTGCTTTTCTTCGCCGTGTCCGTCATAAAGCTGCTCTCCCATTCAAACGTGAGACGCCCTGAAATTACCAGTGCACACTTATTATTTTTTCACACAGTCCGCCCTTTTTCAATAGCTTTTTCATGCTTTTCCGACCGCTGTCCGAAAACTTTTCCGGCTGCTGTTTTCATGGTTTTCCAACCGCCGTTCTCGTGCTTTTCCGGCTGCTGCAGGGACTTTGAGGGACAGCTTCCGCCGGTCCCGCCGGTCTGATCCGCTCAGTGGTCAAAGGCCTCCGCGCAGTCCTTCAGCCTCTCAATAATATTGATCCGCTGGGGACATGCGCCCTCACACTGTCCGCAGGCGATACAGTCGGAGGCCTTTCCTTTGTTGGCCGTATGGAAATTATATGAGCGCTGTCCGGCCTCCTCGTTTTCAAATACCAGCTGATGGTTCCTGGCCTCAAAAATATCCGGAATGGGAATATTCTGCGGACATCCCGGGGTGCAGTAGCTGCATCCTGTACAGGGAATAGACGGAATCGCCGCCAGGGCAGCCTGGGCCTTGCGGATCACTTCCATTCCTTCTTCGTCCAGAGGTCTGAAGGCATCTGCCCGCATATAGGAAATATTGTCCGCCATCTGCTCCACATTGGACATTCCCGACAGAATGGTCAGGATTCCGGGCAGGGAGGCGATATATCTGATTGCCCAGGAGGCGAGGGACATGTCAGGAGCGGCCGCCTTGAAGAGCTCGCGCACCTTTGCCGGCGGGTTTGCCAGGGTTCCTCCCTTGACAGGCTCCATGACGACGATCGGTTTATTGTGTTTGCGCGCCACCTCGTAGTTGGCCCGGGACGTCACAGACGGGTTTTCCCAGTCCGCGTAGTTGAGCTGCAGCTGGACGAAATCCACCTCGGGATGCTCAGTGAGGATCTGATCCAGAAGCTCCGGCGTGGCATGGAAGGAAAAGCCCATGTTGCGGATCAGCCCCTGCTTTTTCAGTCCGGCTACATAGTCCCAGAGATGGTACTCGTCATAGCGCTTATAGGTATTGGTCTGCAGGGCATGCAGCAGATAATAATCAAAATATCCCGCCCCGGTGCGCTCCAGACTCGTGTAAAACTGGGCCTTGGCCATTTCTTCATCATCCGCCATCAGCCAGGCGTTGATCTTGGTCGCGAGCGTGAAGCTCTCCCTGGGATAGCGGTCCACTAGACAGGCCCTGGCCGCCTTCTCCGAGGCTCCGTCCTTTCCGTAGACATAGGCCGTGTCAAAGTAGGTCAGCCCTGCCTCCATAAACATGTCGACCATCCTGGATACCTGCTCATGATCGATCTCATCGGGTTTTCCTTCGACCGTCGGCAGACGCATCAGACCAAACCCCAGTTTCGGGGTATCAAGCAAATTTTTTTTCATTTGTATGACCTCCGTTTTTTTAAATGTCACATATATTTTCACAGACCGGCCAGATCTTTGATGACCTCTCCGGCGATGATCAGTCCCGCGACGGAAGGAACAAAGGCGAGACTTCCGGGCGTTGAGCGCCTTTTATGTTCTTCCGTCTCCTGAGCAGGCTCCGGGCATGCGTTTTCCTCAGCCTCAGCCCGGGGAACCATGGGTTTTTCCTTGGAATAGACTACCTTCAGGGATTTCACGCCTCTTTTTTTGAGTTCCCGACGCATCACGCGGGCAAGGGGGTCGATCGATGTCGAATAAATATCAGCCACCTCGAATTTCGTCGGATCCATCTTGTTTCCCGCGCCCATGGCACTGATTATGGGAACCCCCGCCTCACCTGCCTGCACGATCAACTGAATCTTTCCGGTCACAGTATCAATTGCGTCCACCACATAATCATAGGCGGTAAAATCAAACTGTTCCGCTGTCTCAGGAAGGAAAAAACACTTGCGGGCATTCACGACTGCGTCCGGATTGATCGACTGGATGCGTTCTTTCATAACGTCAACCTTGTCTCTTCCTACCGTGTCCATGGTCGCTATGATCTGCCGGTTCAGGTTGGACAAAGCCACTGTATCATTGTCTATGATATCAATCGTGCCTATGCCGCTCCTGGCAAGAGCCTCCACGACAAAGCCGCCCACACCGCCGACACCGAAAACCGCGACTCTGGACGCCTCCAGCCTGTTCATTGCCTCTTCCCCGAGCAGCATCCTGCTCCTTGTAAACTGTTCATTCATATATTTACTGCCCTTCAGACCGCTGCATACAGGCTTTCCCTTGTCCTGTTTCCGGACTCTATGACCGCTGCCTGCCGGCTGCCCCTTGTCCTGTTCCGGGGTTTTATGACCGCTGCCTGCCGGCTGCCCCTTGTCCTGTTTCCGGACTCTATGACCGCTGCTTGCCGGAACAGATTTATTTGATAAAACGGTCGATCGCTCTGTTCAGAGCTTCAACCGACACCATGTCATCCTCCTCGATGGCCTCGACTATGCAATGACTGATGTGGTTCTTCATGATCAGCTTGCCTGTGTTATTGATCGCGTTCCTGACTGCGGCCAGCTGGATCAGCACATCGCTGCAGTCTTCGTCCCGCTCCACCATTCTTTTAACAGCCTCCAGATGGCCGACTGCCCTGGACAGGCGGTTGATCACGGCTTTCTTTTCCTCCTCGCTGTGGACATGGTGGTGCCCGCCATGCACATGGCTGTGGGTATGGCCGGACTCATCGTGCACATGACTGTGGTTATGGCCGGTTTCCGGGATGTGGTTCTGGTCTGCCATTGACTTCTCCTTTATATCCGGAAAAAATCGACGGTTCCATCCGTGCAATATTTTTACAATGTCTTTACAATCCTCCTGTACAGCCTCATAAAGAAGATGACCGAAAGCAGGGTAGACATGAGTTCCGCGATCGGGAAGGCCCACCAGATGAGTGTTACTTCACCGAAGGAAGCCAGGAAAATGGCAACCGGAATCAACACGACGAGCTGACGTCCGACGGAGACGATCAGCGAGTAGTAGCTGTAGGCAAATGCCTGGAAAATCGAACCCATGGCGATACAGGCACCGGCCAGGCTGAAGGAAAGGGAAATGATCCTCAGGGCGGGGACGCCGATGCGCAGCATCTCTTCCGAGGCGTTGAACATTCCCAGAAGCGCCTCGGGGAACAGGTGGAAAATAAGTGTTCCGCAGAGCATGATGCTGACGGCAAGGGTGATCGAGAATGTCAGCGCCTCCTTGATGCGGTCGCTCCTGCGTGCTCCGTAGTTGTAGGCCAGCACCGGGATGAGGCCGTTGTTCAGGCCGAAGACGGGCATGAAGAAGAAGCTCTGCAGCTTGAAATACACGCCGAAGACCGCGGTTGCCGTCTTGGAGAAGCCTCCCAGGATCTGGTTCATCGCGTAGGTCATGATCGAGCCGATCGACATCATCAGAATAGAGGGCGCCGCGACAAAGTAGATTTTGCGGATTACATCCGCGGATGGCTGCAGGATCTGAGGGATCGAAATATTGATATCCTCATTTTTGGTCAGATTGAGATAACATCCGATGCAGCCGGCCACCACCTGGCCCAGTACGGTCGCGGCGGCAGCGCCGGCGACGCCCATCTTCGGGAAGCCGAAAAGACCGAAGATCATAATCGGGTCGAAGATGATGTTGATGACTGCGCCCGCCGCCTGGGAAATCATACTGTACACCGTACGTCCCGTGGACTGCAGCAGACGCTCAAATGTAATCTGGAAAATTGCTCCAAAGGACATACACAGGCAGATTTTCAGATAAATCGTGCCGTATTCCTGCACCACCGCGTCCTTGATCTGGGTACCGATGAAAGGTCCGGCGCCGAACAGACCGATCAGCAGAAACAGGATGTAGGTCAGAAATGCCAGGAACAGGCCGTTGTTGGCCGCCTCGTCCGCCCGGTCGAATTTTCTCTCTCCCAGCGATTTGGACAAAAGGGCGTTGATACCGACGCCCGTTCCGGACGCAAACGAAATCAGTGCGTTCTGCATGGGAAAGGCCAGCGTGACTGCAGTCAGCGCGTCCTCGGAGAGCCTTGCGACGAACATGCTGTCCACGACATTATAGAGAGCCTGGACCAGCATCGAAATCATCATTGGCAGCGACATGGTTATGATTAGTTTCTTCACGGGCATGACACCCATTTTGTTTTCTCTCTGTGTCTGCATGAGATTTCTTTTCCTCTTCTATTGTCCGTGTGTCTGCACGGGGTTTCTTTTCCTCTTCTATTGTCCGGATCCGCCGTCAGCAGAATCCTCCTCTTTCTCATCTGCCGCAGGCACCGGCACGTCCGGCACGTCCGGCTCGTCCTTGACTCTGTAGAATTTGCGGTCGATATAATATCCGATCAAAAAACCGATCACAGCCAAAGCCAGCTGCGGGATCTGGGATTCAATTCTGAAAAAGCCTGTCGTAATAAGGCCGAGGGCATAGCCGATCGCGATCCCGTAAAACTCTGATCTGGGTATGGTGTTAAAATACTTTTTCTGTGTGCTGTGATATCCTTTTTTCATTTCTGTGGTTAAAACCTCCATTCACAGGCTCAAATGTATGAGGGCGGGGATGCCGGGGCAGCTTTGGCGCCGGCAGCTGTATGGAAAAGACAGCTCCCGGGAAAAGACTCTGTCCGGATAAGCCGTGTCATAATAGGGTAGAGGCGGCCGCGCCGCCCTCTACCCCCCGACCGGCCCGTGTCCGCCGACAGGCGGAAAAATTCCTTACACGGGCCGTGTCATAAGCAGAGCAGGCACCCGGAAGCCTGTCTCCGGGTGCCTGTATCTTTCATCCGTATAGCAGAGGGAAGACTCTGCAGGCTGCGGGAACCTTCAGGTCACGAAGAACAGCAGCTTTCCCGGTGCTCTGACTTCCCTTTTACAGTCTCGAATAACCGAATCCGTTGCAGATTGCGTCGATGGGCTCGTGATTCTGGCACATTCTGCACTTGGAGGGCTGATAGGACATGTAGTCCGGAAGATCCGCAGTGGTGTAGAGTGCGTGGACAGGGCGGTCCATAACTTTGCTGACCGCGGAGAAGATTGCCGAAATGCCTTCAATCGTTCCGCCATAATAATTGATCGACTCGGTTGCGCGCGCGATGGTCTGGCCTGTCGTCGCAGATGCAAGCAGGAGGAGGCAGTGTTTCCCTCTCACCATCATCTGGTTGTTTTCCCTGACGATCATCTGTCCGGAAAGATCATACTCCGGAGACATGATATAAATTGTCTTGTGGGCGTTCAGAGACATAATGCCGGCTCTTGTGAGCTCATCCGCCATGTAAGCGCCGATGACTTCCATTCCATCCATACATACAATTGTATCGATAACAGTGCTTGCCACATAAACCTCACTCATGGCGTTGGCTGCTGCCTTGGCTTCATTTTGTCTGGTTTTCATTGTGGTCATATCAATATAGTAATTGATATGTGAATTGGGAGTCACAAAATGTCCGGGTATAACCTTCATAATGACATCATGGTGACGGGGTGACCGCATCTTCCTGTAATTCTGCATGCTAAACCTCCCTTGCTGAAAACAGATATCTTCTTTTTCGCTGGTTCTGAACTTTCTGCTTCTTCCTGCCCGGCACAAAACAAAGGGTTTCTGCCCGATTCATGTCCTCCCGGATCAAGCATCCGGAAAGCCCTTCAAATCCCCCCTGTTCAAAATACCGGCAGATACCCTGTTTTGCTCCTACGACGGAATACTGCGTTAAAACCGCAAACTCCGCCCGAACGGCGGAGCCCGCATCTGCTTTTTCGCAGCCCGTTACCCTTTCTCTTATTTTACTTTTTCTATTATACAATAAAACTAAGGAAAATGCTCTCAAAATACGACTGTTTTATCAGGTATTTGCTATTTAGGTTTATTCTTCATCGCGCGGAAATTGCCGCTCGTCAGAGTGCAGGCATGGCATAACCGCTGATCAGCAGGCACACACAGGTGAGCGCAGCCCCGATAAAGGCGTAGGGCATCTGGGAAAACGCGTGCTCCATATTTTCGATTTTCGCGCCGGCAGAAGCCAGGACCGTAGCGTCCGAATAAAAACAGGCGTGGCTGCCGAAAGTGCTGCCGGAAAGGATAGCGGCCATGGTGAGAATCATGTTGGCTCCCACGACCGCGCCCAGAGGGATGATGATCGGAATCACAATGGTGGAAATCCCCCAGGTGGAACTGGTCGAAAAAGTCAGTATGGACACGACCAGGAAAATGATCATGGGATAGGTCGCCGGCGTCACATAGGGCCGGACCAGCGAGATCACATATTCCGGCAGCTGCATGTCGCTGCAGCAGCGCGCGACTGTGAAGGCGCCGACCAGGATCGCGAGCGTGGGCATCATCTCGCAGTAGCCGCTGATCAGCAGCTCTCCCCATTTTGTAAAAGTGATCCGTTTTCTGGGTACATACAGAATCATACACAGGAACAAGGTCAGGATCACCGCTGACAGAATGTCCTCCGTAACGACCGTCACTCCGATCAGAACCGCCATGGGAATCACAAAATCAATGAGCTGTCCGTCTTTTTCTCCGGTCTCCTCTTTGTCATTATATTTCCTGCTCTCTTCGCTGTAGGTCATGCCTGTCGCGCGGGTGCGCTCATAGGCCTTTTTCATGAGGCCGATCTTGGGCATCCAGCCCATGGCGAACAGGAAGACCATGATCACTGAGATGATCGAGTAAAAAATAAAAGGGATGGTGCTGATATACATGGAAAGTCCGGAAGAAAAGTTCATGTTTACGATCGCTTCCTCTCTCATAAAAAGAGAGATATAAAAAGCGGTCCATGTCGAAAAGGGAATGAGCACGCAGACCGGGGTTCCGGTGGAGTCCAGAAGGTAGGCGAGCGCCTCCCTCGGCACTTTCTTGCGGTCACAGATGTCCCTCATGCAGAGCCCCACCGTGAGCATGTTGAGATAATCGTCGACGAAAATGACGATTCCCAGTATAAAAGTTCCCAGAAGGGCGCCGCGCTCTGACCGGCAGAGCTTTTCTCCGATGCGGATAAAGCCCCCGGTTCCCCTGGACTCCCGCAGCAGGGCGATCAGACTTCCGAACAGCCCGCAGATCAGGATGACGCTCTGGTTTTCGGGATCCGAAATCGCCGCCAGCAGCGTGTTGACCCAGGGAAGAAAAAAGCCCCTGCCGTGCATGATGATGCAGGCAAGAACGGACCCCGCCAGAAGGGATTCAAAGGATTTTCTGGTCAGGACCGCCATCACTATAATAAAAATAATCGGCAGCAATGTCAGGGCGCCATATTCCATAATCTGTTCCTCCGGCATTTTCCGGGAATGCCTTCTTTCTTTAATCTGAAAAATCTCAAAAGCCCCTCCGCAGGGGTCCCCCGTTTCTCCGGGTCATTGTAAAGACGGCTTTTCCCTTAATCTGAAAGTCCCCTCGCAATGGTTCTGCAGATTCTCCGAGTCATTGTGAAGGGGCCTGGTCTTTTACGCAGGTACCGGCTGCCATCAGCGCCGGACTACCATAAAACAGTATTCGTTTTCATGAATTATAATCGTCTTTTTTAGTTCTTACAACTTTTAAACCTTGTTTTGTGTTTTTTAAACTTGACAATCCAAAACAATAATAATAAATTAATGTGCGTAATTTTCCAAATATTTTATTTATTTACGTTATAATTTCAACAGGAGGCAAGTAATATGGCCAGAACCAAAAAGACAGAAACTGCTGCAGGCAAGACTACCGCAGCTAAGACTACAACAAAGGCAGCCGCTGAGAAGGCAACTCCCGAGAAGGCACCTGTAAAGAGAACCCGCAGGAAAAAGGTTACTCCGAATTTCGTGATCCAGTCCAGCGCTGACCAGTCCGTCACTTATGACGAAGTTCTCGAGAAGGTCAAAGCCGTGTTTGACGGCGAAGTCACATCCCTCGATATCTATGTCAAGGCTGAAGAAGGCAAGGCATATTATGTGATCAACGGCGACGTGACCGGTGCTGTGGAACTTTTCTGATTTCCCTTCACAGGCTTTTACAGCGTATAGCTTTTTTACAGCTTACAGTTTATAGCTTATAGAGAGGCGGGGCTTATGGCTTCCGCTCTTTCATTAAAAATGAATGCTCTCATTGCAGTCTGTCGATTCAGGCGGGATGCAGTGGTTCTTACGCCGGCGATTCCGGAAGCTCCGGGGTCGCCCCGACATTCATTTTATCAAAATACTGTTCAGCGGGTTTTCAAGACCCGCTTTTCATAAAGAATCATAAAGAATGTGTAAAAAGACAGCGGAATGCATCCGGAAATTTTAATCGGATTCATTCCGCTGTTTTTTCTTCTTCGCATGCAGGGCTCGCGAGCGGGTCCCGATGATAAAGTGAGTCCTGATTATATCCGGTACTCTTTCTTTACGCGCAGCCGCAGGTCATCCCTCCGCAGCCGGCATTTTTTCAGCCGCTTGCTCCCATTCTGGAGATGCACCGGGAGGCGCGTTCCCGTCCTCTCTCCGCGCACTCGGTCAGACCCTCTCCGCGCAGCACTCCTGTCAGGAATCCTGCCACAAAATTATCCCCTGCCCCTGTCGAATCAACGACCTCCACGGGAAGTGCCGGCAGGTGGAATCTGCCCTCCTGTCCGTTTACATAGCATCCGTCCGCGCCTGCCTTAATGACGACATTTTTGATTCCGTAACCCCGGAAAATATCGGTCATTTCAAAGAAGTCTTCCTCCCGGAGTTCTCTGCCCGTGAAACCGGTGTAATAGGCCGCCTCCCGCTCATTGGGAAAAATATAGTCGACAAGAGGCCACACAGGCGCGAGTTCCTCCATTTTGATCTCGCGGAAGGTCGGCAGCTTAGTGTCCGCGCTGATGACGGCGCCGGCTTCCCTGGCAGCCTGCATCAGCCTGATCACCACCCGGGCCTGGTCCAGAGGGGCTCTGAAGAGGCTGGCAAAGGAGACAATACGGGCGCTGTCCATTTCCAGGGCCTCCGCGTCGGGAATATAGCCCTCCAGCATGGTCGCCTTGCTGTTTATGGAATGACGTCCTCCGTCCTGATGGACCACAAGCTGGGCGATGGGTGTCACAAGGGTGTCCATGACCGTGATGTGGTCAGTGTTCACGCCGCGCTGTGCCAGCTCGGTCCGCAGGAGATTGCCGGCTGAATCGGGACCGACGCCGCAGGCGATCCGCGCGCGGCATCCCATCTCTGTCAGGGCGATCGACTCATTGACTGCGTCTCCGCCGATATGAAGTTCGATCCGCTCCGCGCGGAAGACATTTTCGCGGTGCCTGTCCGCCTCCTGCCCCCGGATAATGCAGTCGATCACTGCCTGCCCGATGCAGAGTACGTCATATTTTCTGTCGCTGTTTCTTTCAGGATTCATTTTTGTGCCTTTCCTTCCGATGTTCTTTTTTCCTCTTTTGTCTTTCCTTATTTCTGTGTTAAAAGCTTCCGCCGGGGTTTTGCGCGTCTCAAGGCTTCCGCCGGGGTTCTGCGCGTATCAAAGCTTCCGTCCGGGGCCTGCGCGTCTGTACCGCATCATAAGTCGAGGATTCTGCGGGGGCGCATTCAAATATTCATGACCTCCAGCGCCTTCCCCGCCGACAGGCTGGCCGGCACATCAATCAGACGCTGGTTGGAACTGCCCCGGTAAATGCACTCTTTACTGAGCAGCTCGAGCCGGAAGGGGCCGTCCACCAGCACATCGATGTGGTTCAGGGCTTCTATGGCCGTGTTTCCGGCCTTTCCCTCCAGGATTTCCTCAAAGGTCCACCCACTGTAGCACCAGACATTGAGTCCTTTGGCATGAGCCGCATCGGCAGCCGCGATGACTGCGGAGGGCTGCATCATGGGATCTCCTCCGGAGAGCGTGATCCCGTCCAGATAGCGGGTATTGTTGATCTCTTGGATCAGATCCTCAAAGCTGATCTCTTCTCCCCCTGCCGGATCCCATGTCTCGGGATTGTGGCAGCCGGGACAATGGTGGGGACACCCCTGAAAAAAGACGGTAAAGCGAACGCCGGGGCCGTCCACGCTGGAGTGCTTCACCATACCTGCTATTCTCGCCGTCGCAATCATGTTTTCCATAGCTGTCCCTCTTCTCCTCCTTATGTCAG
>JAUNEM010000303.1 GCA_030525515.1 Eubacteriales bacterium | reverse complement strand
ATGATTCATTGTAAATGATTCATTGCGCGGCAGGGGAGTAGATATGCTCATTTCATTTCTGACCATCATGCCGGACCTGTTCGGCAGCTTTTTAAAAGGACCTGTGATTGAGAGGGCAGTGCGCAAGGGCATGCTGGAGGTGGAAATCGTCGATATCAGGGACTATGCTCCGGGAAGCTTCAGACATATAGATGATTCTCCGTTCGGAGGCGGTCCGGGGATGGTGATGCGCTGCCAGCCTGTTCTGGACGCGCTTCGAAGCTGTAAAGCAAGAGCAGCCGGAACAGGGGGCAATTCCGGAGAGGCAGGCCCTGCCCGGAAAAGCCCGGAGACCAGGACGGTGATCCTGAGTCCCGCGGGGACACCTTATACGCAGAAAAAAGCGCATGATTTCGCCGGCCTGGATCACCTGATTCTGATCTGCGGCCATTATGAGGGTATGGATGCCCGCATTTTTCCCCATGCTGATGAACAGCTCTCGATCGGGGATTATGTCCTGACCGGGGGAGAACCCGCTGCCCAGGTGGTGATCGATTCGGTCGCCCGCCTGCTGCCCGGAAGCCTGCGCGACAAGAGCACACAGGAGGAGTCCTTTGAGAACGGGCTCCTGGAATATCCCCAGTACACACAGCCGGCGGTCTATGAAGGAGAGGCAGTCCCGGAAGTGCTTCGCTCCGGTGATCATGAGCGAATTCGAAAGTGGCGTCTGCTCCAATCGCTCCTTCTGACCAGAAAAATGCGCCCGGACCTCTTTGCTGCATATAGTCTTACAGCAGAGGAGGAGAAGCTTCTGGCAGAGGCGGACAGAGCCGGGGAAGAATCGGAGATCTGACCGGCGATCTCTGATTTCCGGAAAAAACGGCAGTCCTGAGCAAGAGTTTCTCTGAGGAATCGGAGATCTGACCGACGACCTCTGATTTCCGGAGAGAAAAACCCGCGCATCGGCGTGAATTTCTCCCTGGATTCTGCTGTGGTTATGCTTGACTCATCACATCTTCTGTGTTATATAAAATATATAACAGATAAAACAAAGAATAGCAGACTGGATTCTCAGGAAAGCAGCAGCCGGACCTGATCATATTGAATGATGCATTCGGTCCGCGCGGAAGGGAGGTGAGGATCATGGCAGAATATAGAAAACCGAAAGAAAAAGACCTTTACGCTGTTCTGGGTGTCGCGCGCACCGCAGACGCGGCGCAGATTAAGAAAGCATATAGGAAACTGGCCAAAAAATATCATCCTGACTCCAACAAGGGCAATGCCGGGGCAGAGCAGAAGTTTAAAGACATTTCAGAGGCCAATGCCATTCTCGGGGATTCCGAAAAACGAAAGATTTACGATGAATTCGGCTATGCAGCTTTTGAGAGCGGAATGGATCCCGCGGAATACGCAAAGCGCATGAGGGAAGCGAAGGCGGCAGGCTTTGGAGGCGCGGGAGGTTTCGGCGATTCCTTCCATGGCTTCGGAGGTGCCGGGGGCTTCTCCGGCTTCGGCGGAGACCGGAACGGGAGAAGCGGCTTCTTCCGCAGCGGCGACGGAGGCTACACGAGCTTTCATTTCGAGGGCGGCGGAGATTACAGCGACCTCTTTGAAAACCTGTTCGGAGGAGGCGCGGCAGGCAGAGCGCGTGCGGGAGCGGGAGGCCGCGGATCTGCAGGAGACGGACCGGGCGCAGGCAGCTTCAGATACACACGCGCCGGAGGAGGCGGCTCCGGACAGGGAAGCGCCTACGGTTATTACGGCAGCGGAGGTAATGTGCCGCCCGAAGAACTCGATGCGACGACCTCTGTTCACATTTCCTTTGAGGAGGCCGTTATGGGATGTGACCGCACGATCCGCCTGATGAAGGATGACGGCAGCGGCACACAGACCCTCCGGGTTCACATTCCGGCGGGCATTGACGACGGAAAATCCGTAAGGCTGCGCGGCAAGGGACATACCTCGGCTGATGGAAAACGGAGGGGAGACCTTCTGCTCAAAGTAACTGTAGACCCTTCAAAAGTCTTCACGAGGAAGGGGCAGGACATTTTTACAACAGTTTATGTCCCCTTCACGACCGCGGTGCTCGGCGGCGAGACCACGGTCCGGCTGCCCAATGGCAAAACGATTATCTGCAAAGTTCCCCGCGGCACAGACGCAGGCAAAAAGATCCGGATCCGGGGCAAAGGAATCCAGACGGAGAAGAGCAGTGCTCCCGCCGGTGACCTGTTTGTCACTGTTCAGATCCGGGTCCCTGCAAATCTGACAGAAGCAGAGATCAAAAAGCTTCAGG
>JAUNEM010000302.1 GCA_030525515.1 Eubacteriales bacterium | reverse complement strand
TGTCCGGAATGTGGGAAGGCCCCGCGAGAGACGCCTTCCACAACGCATACGCGACAGATCTGGCAAAGTTTGAGAATTTCTACAACGGGATCAACCTTTTCGTAAAGGCTTTGTCCGACGCGGCACAGGAGTACGCGAAAGCAGAGCAGCAGGCAGCATCTATTGCCAGCCAGAGAACCTGCTGACGAGCTGTTTAGATGGGCGGTGACCACCCCGGAAAAAGGGCGGGCAGATAAACAGCTGGACAGAGATCAAACAGCAATATAAAGAATGAACAGCAGGACAAAGATTAGACAGCAATATAAAGGCTGAACAGAAGGACAAAGATTAAACAGACAGATCTCCGGAGAGAGGAAAGGAAGATAAAATGGAAGGAAATATTCTTGTAACCACACAGGAACTGCTCAATGCGTCGAGTGAGTTTCAGACCAGGAACAACAGTATCACACAGCTTACCGGCCAGATGCTTTCCCTTGCCAAAGGTCTGAACAGCCAGTGGGAAGGCGACAGCGCCACAGCTTTTATCAACCGCTTCGGAGAACTCGAGGACGACATGGGAATGATCTCAAAGATGATCACAGAGCACGTCAAGGATCTGGAGGAGATGGCAAGGACCTATGAGGCCGCCGAGAAACAGGTCGCCTCTGTCACAACGGTCAACACCAACCTGATCAGCTGACCGGAAGACGGTGAATCCTGAACTCAATTTCCGGAGTGTCAGGAGCGGGCTTCTGCCGGCATTACAGCACAATGATTGATAACTTTTTCATAGCAGCGGATGGAGAAATCAAATGAAGACAAGTACTCAGATTAAAATGAATTACCGGGAGGCAATGCAGCAGGCCAGAGACCTGGACCTGCTGGCGGGAAAAGTCAGGTCCACTGCCAACCAGAAGGTGGAACAGTCCATGCAGCTGCTGTCTTCCGGATGGAAAGGGAATAATGCCACCGCCTTTTTGCAGAAGTACAGTGAATTGAAGCGACAGATCCTCGACAGCGCGGACGAACTCAATTCAATTGCCGATGATATCAGGCGGACAGCCCAGATTGTTTACAATGCGGAGATGGAGGCGCTGCGGATCGCCCAGACCCGTTCATAATAATGGAACAGGGATTTAAAACCTGATGAAACAGGTGATTACAGCCGGAGGAAGAAGAAATGAACGAATTTATGATCAGATTTGCCAGCGCGGAAAACGCCCTGGAACATATGCAGCAGGTTGAATCTGCGATTCGTTCACAGAGCGAGGAAATATCGAAAATCCGGAGAGAATTCCGCGCTGACTTCCGGGGAAAAGCCAGAATCCTTCAGAATCTCTATAACCAGATGAACAGGATGTCGGGCCTTGGGGACAGCGCAAAGGTTTTTGAAGACAGTCTGGAGTCGATTCTCGGGATTTATAACGCGGTGGAGCAGGAACTGCTGGGCCAGATGGAGGACACAGGCAGGAGCGGGGCTGCTCCTTCTGCTGTCTCTTCTGGCGGGGAGAACGCGTCTGAAAAAGACAGAGAGCAGGATTACATTCACAACGCCGGAAAAAGAGATGAAAAAAGAAGTCTGATCCCGGGAGCCAGTATCATCGGAGCGGGGACGATCGGACAGTATCTGCTGGGAGATAATCAGGATCCGGCGGGAGACCCTGCGGGCACACAAAGGGCCGGCGGGGGAGAAGGACAGAACGCGGACCAGGCGGCAGACGGAGCGGGTACATCACAGGCAGTTCCTGCCGTCACGGATCTGGATGATCTCACTGCTGTTCTTTTCCCCATCCCTGTGGATCCTGACAGGATCTTTAAAAAAGAAGATCCCTGGGAGGACTTCCTCCACTTCCTGCCGGCATGGCTGGTGGAAATGCTTCCGGATTTTGCTCTGGAATATCTGCACGAGCTGTTTGATCTGTTCAGAAATCTGACGGAGCTTTTTGGAGATGTCCGTTTTCTGGATGCAGAGGATATTCTGATCTGCGGAATCTGGGGGACTTTTTATACCCTTTTGATCTGGTACTTTTATCAGAAAGCTTTTCCTCAGGACGGCGATACGATCGAAACCAAATCAGAGGATATCAGACCTATAGATGAATCCGCAGAAGACGGGGACCCTTCGGAGGAAGAGCAGGAACTCGAGGATGGACCCGGGGAGGAAGAGAGCACTAGGGAAGAGGACAGCAATTCCGTGGAGGACAAGGAGCAGGACGGGGACACTCCGGAGGAGCAGGATTCTGTGGAGGACCAGGGACAGGACGAGGAAACTTCAGAGAATAAACAGGATTCTGTGGAG
>JAUNEM010000301.1 GCA_030525515.1 Eubacteriales bacterium | reverse complement strand
CTTTTTTCTGCTTTCTTCTGCTTTGATCTCACTGTCCTCAGATTTCCGGGCCCGGATTTGTGATTTCCAATCTGTGCTTCCCGGTTTCCGGTCTGTGATTTCTGATTTGTAGTTTCCGATCAATAATCTCTGATTTCTAATCCGGACAGTCCTTTTCTGCCTCTCGTCAGCTGTCCTGTCCTGAAAAGAATGGTCTCATTTCAGGAATCCTGTTCCTCCTCCGGAAGACCCAGATTCCCCAGGTCCAGCTCATAGGGGGGATGGTTGTGGCGTTTATCCTCCGGAGGCATGGTCATATAATCGCCAAAACGTCTGGAGAGATAGGCGTCGACATCCGCCGGTTCACAGATCTCCTGTCCGGAAAACTCCATTCTCTGGACGGGGAAAATATCCTTTTTTTCAACAATGCTGATAAAGGGTTTGGGGTCATGCAGATAATTGGCCCGCCGGGTGGTCTGACCGTTGTAACAGCCGGAGACCCTCTTTGTGTGCCTGTAGAGCCAGCGCGGGGAAACGTGAAGAATGCGCATGCCCTTGTGCACCACCTTGCAGGCGCCCGTGACCGCCTTGCCCAAAAAGCCGCCATAGTAAAGGACGGGTTCGTCGATCCAGTAAAGGATCATGAGTTTTCCCCAGAACCAGCTGCGCCAGCCGTGGATCTTCATGAGGATCTCATTGTCCGGAATGTTGTCAAAACAGTAAATATCCAGAAAGACTCCCAGCTCCCCCTCATAGTTCTTCATGGCGTCTTCCTTGAATCTGGTGCCGCGGCGGCACCAGCGGGTGGTCATAAAGGGATAGTTCTTTCTTGTGGAGGGATTGACGACATAGTATTTTTTGCGGTATTTTTTCTGCTTCGCGATGCGCAGGAACTTTTCATAGTCAGGACGTAAAAGCGCGACATCAATGTCGTCGTCCCACGGAATCATGCCGTGATGGCGCACCGCACCGATCGCTGTCCCGCCGCAGCCGAAATAAGTGAGCCCGTTTTCTGCGCACAGCTCGTCGAAGTCCCTGAGAATCTCCAGTTCGATCCGCTGCAGCCGTCGTAAGGTGACATCATCATATTCTTTGTACAGCATCAGTGCTTCCTTTCTTCTATCCTTTTATAGCTGTCTTGTATCTTTTTTCACCGACGCGAAGCCTTTTTCCCGTCGCGGAACCTTTTTATACCCGTCCGATCAAAAACAGGATCCGGATCATCAGGTCTTCTGAGGGTTTATCTCTGTATTTTCCTCTGTAGAGCGCTTTTTTCAGGCAATGTCCCCTGTTGATATAGAGAGAAAAAACCTCTTTCTGTTCAGGGGAAAGAATGTCTGCATAAGCTTCATAAAATTCCCGGAATCTTTCGTAGACCAGGTCGCGGCCGGAGGAAAACAGGAAGGTCTTTACCCGCCAGAAGAAATGGGTCAGGCGGCTGCCCCCGCGCAGTTCCTGGGGAGAAGCGTTTTCTCCGTAGCGCCGGTAGCAGGCTGTGGGCTTGACATCCCAAATCACCTTTCCCTTGCAGCGGCAATACAGATAGATGATCTGGTCATGCACGCAGAGGTCCAGGGGTTCCCGGCTGCGGACTCCGGCGGCCGCCGCCTCGTTGAATACCTCCGTAAAACCAAAGGTATTCATATCGCCGGTGGTGATATATTTGACCAGGGTGTGCTCCTTGAAAGCGTTGCGGTTGGGGCGAAGCGGCCTGCAGTCAGCGTCTCCCCACCAGAAGTCCCCGATATAGATCGCAGGGGTCTCTCGATCATAGCGTTCCAGCGCTTTCACTGCCCTGCTGATCTTGTCCGGCATCCAGATGTCGTCCTGATCGCAGTAAGCATAATAGTCCGCGTCCGTGCAGTTGGCCAGCAGCCAGGCAAAGCTCCTGCGGTATCCGAGATTTTCACCCCGGTACAGCCTGACATTGGGATAATCCTCCACAAAGCGGCTGACGACCTGAACAGTATTGTCGGAAGATCCATCGTCCCTCACGTGGATCGTAATCTCCGGATAGTCCTGGGCCAGGAGGCTCTCGATCTGCTGCGCGATGAACTGTTCTCCATTATAAGCGGAGAGCAGTATATTTACTTTTTTTGCCGCGGTATTTTCCATGGTTCTCCAGTCTTTCTGTTTTTTTCCTTGTGACCTTCTTTTTAACGGCATATTTTCATTGGCTTGTTTTCACCGGCATGATTTCACTGGCTTGTTTTGGCAGGATTGCTATCACTGGCTTGCTTTTACTGTCATGTTTTGACAGGCATGCTGAAAAACAGGCACAGAACAGCCAGCCCTTTTTTT
>JAUNEM010000300.1 GCA_030525515.1 Eubacteriales bacterium | reverse complement strand
AGGGGAGGTTGCGGATTTTTATTCCTCAATTTTCAGTAGGGTCTGTACAGTAACGACGGTTTGGAGACAGGGGACGGTTCTTTGTCTCCAAACCGTCCCCTGTCCCGCCGTCCCCTGTCTCCCGGCGTAAAAGTGCTTCAGCATGTGTGGAGGAGTTCAAAACATACGTACATCATTTCCTGCATATTTTTTGACTGCCCTCAGGGCGAAAAAGTCTGTCAGGATCACGTATGCGAAAAACAGGAGAATGAGCAGCTCACTCTCATCAGACACGATGAAATCATAGGCTCCATGGATCAACATGGGAATCAGGAGGGCCCTGCGCTTCATTTTCGCGCAGATGTCGCTCGCTCCGTAAACCTCCGCGGATTTTGCGATTCCGTAATAATGTCCCATATAGACACCGCAGATCGCGTGGATCGGAATGGAGGTCAGGGCACGCACCCCCGCTGTCGCAAGCCCGCCTTCGATGACATAGAGCACATTCTCGAGGGCCGCAAATCCCAGGGAGGCAGTCACACCGTAGACGACGCCGTCAAAGACGAAATTGAACTCTTCGCTTCTCCAGGTGGGCAGCTTCATCGCGAAGTATTTCACGATTTCCTCCGCTCCCGCGACAACGATAAAGTACATAAGAAAATTGAAGAGTCTTCCGCCGGAAAGGCCGAGAACCATCTCCAAAACTCCCTGGCCGATGGTCTCCAGGACGACCGCCGGGATCGTAGAGAACATGCCCAGGACAAATATCCTCAACAGCAGTCCCGGGGGTTCTTTTTCGATCGCATCGATCTGATAAACTTTCCAAAGAAGGTAAAGAGGCGGCAGAAGGGCCGCAACCAGTATAATACTCAAATTTTTTCCTCCGATTTAAAAAAAGCTTCTACCCGGCAGATTTTTGAACTGTACATCAACTTTGCCCGCCCTGTCAATGGTCATGACGGCATATGTTTTCTTCCACCCCTGCTGGCGGGGCTTGGCTATGCTGCCCGGATTGATCACCAGCACCTCGTTCTCCGTTCCGTGATCCGGGACATGTGTATGTCCGTAAATAGCTATGTCCGCCCCGAGATGCCGGGCCCTGTCGGTGAGTCTGTGGGTTCCGCCGTGAACTCCCACACGATGTCCGTGGGTCAGGTATACGATATGTCCTCCTACAGGAAAACACAATTCGTCTTCAAGCTTGTCGGACCAGTCCATATTGCCCGCGACTGCGCGGATCTCGTAATCCCGCTTCTTTCCCAGAATCATTTCCAGGTCGCCCTCAACATCTCCGGCATGGATCAGCATATCGATCGGAGCTTCCTGTCCAATCGCCTTGCGCACGAGATCATGATGCCCGTGCGAGTCACTTACGATCAGTATCTTCATCTTATTTCTGTTTCCTTTAATTCATCAGTAAGGGGCGCTTTCCATTCTACAAAGTTCTGCATAGTTCTGCAATGCAAAGCCATGTAATCGATCTTCGATCAATGGAAAACGCCCTTCAGTCCTGTCTAAGATATTTTACTCCTGCGCCAGACAGTTGAGTGCCCGGCGCAGATGCGGATTTAATTATTTTTTCTTGCCTGCCGGATGTACCTTGTCGAAAAGCTTTTCGGCGCTCTCAGCGAACACACTCTGTTTGGTATTCAGGGCTCTATGTACCGACCTGCTGCTCAGAGCCTTGACTCCGGCGTCAAGCAGGTTGAATCCGCCGCCGACTTCGGACAGCATATCATCATCCAGCATTCCTTCCGTTACCGCGGCTGCATCTGCTTTTTCAGACATAAGATTAATATCTCTCTTCTCGTTTTCAGCCATGTTTTTCTCCTTTCCCCTCAAACGGGAACATTGTTTTATTCAGTGCCATAGGCAGCTGACCGCAAACATGCCCCGCCTCAGGTCTTTGCCCGAATTATCCACTTCCTTAAAAAACAGATCAGAAAAGGACTACCGGCAAATCAATGCTCTGTCGGTCCTCTTCGTAGTGGATCGTGGGGCTCTCATTCATTTCAAGCGGTGTATTGTTCTCTCCGGAATGATCGTCATTCTGATTGTTCTCATTGTTGTTTTCATTATTATTTTCATTATTGTTTTCCGGATCCGTGGATTCATTTCCGTTGTTGTCCCGGCCGGAATCGGAAGACCCGTTTCCTCCGTCTCCCTGGTCAGTATTCTGGGAATTGCCCCCGTTGTTATCCTTGCCGGAATCGGAAGACCCGTTTCCTCCATTGCCCTGATCTGGCTTTGCGGAACTACCCCCGTTGTTGTCCTGACCGGAATTCGAAGTTCCTCCGTTTCCGCCATTGCCCTGA
>JAUNEM010000103.1 GCA_030525515.1 Eubacteriales bacterium | reverse complement strand
ACTTGCCTTCTTCGGATTTATCTTCGTCTTTGTCCTCATCGGCGGACTTGCCTTCTTCGGACTTATCTTCGGACTTGTCCTCGTCCTGATCCTCAGCCTCGTCTATGTCCGCCCCGGATTCAGTCTCTTCCAAATCATTTCCTTCTTTGGAATCGTCCTTGTCCTCGGGTTTCTCCTGATCTTCGGAATCGTCTTCCACGGTCTTTTCTTCAGTACCTGATTCCCCGGAACTCTTTTCGTTTATATTTCCGCCGGTACTGTTTTTGTCTTCACCGTCTGTGTCCTCATCGCCTGCCCGGAAATCATCCATGTTTTCAGACTGGTGAGATTTGTCCTCTTCGTCATCATCGGAAAGACCAGTTTTGCTGTTTTCTGACGGATTATCTTTCAGGGAATCATCTATACGGCCAGCATAGTCATTGTCATCCGTGCCTGCTGCAAGTGTGATTTCTGATGTTCCGGCATCGAAGGGCATCTCCCGGATGTCCGTTTCCGAAGCAGAAGCCACAGGCTCTTCCTCCGTGTCATATTCTCCATCGCCGGTCTGCTTTCCGAGAATACGGGCATCTGTATAGGAGAACGGGAGGCTGTATACAGGCGCGAAAGGATTGTTTTTCTTTGAATCGGCGCCGCCTGTCAGCCTGGCGATCAGTCCTGAGAATCCAAAAGGCAAGGCAGTTTTCTGAGCGGAATCGGTCTTTTCAGACTCTTCTGATCTGCCGGGATCAGCCAGAGGCGCTGTTATGCCATTCTCTGTGAGGGATGTTCCGGTAGTTCCGCCCTGGTCTGTCAGCTCTGCCGGGGAAGACTCCGGCTCCCCGGCTGCTTCTGCGGCCTCAGAGACCTCTTCTTCCGTGCCCTGGTCTGTCAGCTCTGCAAGGCTAGTCTCCGTCTCCCCGGCTGCTTCTGCGGCCTCAGAGACCTCTTCTTCCATACCCTGGTTTGTCAGCTCTGCAAGGGAAGTCACCGTCTCTCCGGCCGCTTCTGCGGCCTCAGAGACCTCTTCTTCCATGACACTATTGTCCGGCACAAATGCAGAAGCCTCAGGTTCTTCTCCGACTTCTTCGTTCAGTCCTTCCGCCGCGGCCAGCATGGCTTCGGCAGGTGAAGAATAGTCTTCCTTTTCTTCAATTCCTTCAATATCCTGTAAGGCGCCTTGTTCCTGTACAGGCGTACTGAAGCCGGGAATTTGAATTCCCAGGCCCTTATGCTGTTCCTGCCCGTACGCAAGGGTATCGCTTTCCTGACCCGCTGAGGCAAGGACTGACTCCGGTTCTTCGGTTTCTTCCGCAGACTGGTCCAGGCTCGCATTCCGGTCTTCAGACTCCTCTATAGCCTGATCTTCACCGACTTGTTGACCCCCCGCTTCCCGGGTTTCAGACTCTTCTACGACCTGATCTTCACCGACTTGTTGACCGCCCGCTTCCCGGGTTTCAGGCTCTTCCACGACCTGATCTTCGCCTGCTTCCCGGTCCTGTATCTCTCTGCCTTCTTCAGGGGCGGCAAAAGCATCCTCAGCGGCAATATTTTCAGCAGCCGCAGATTCCAGGGCATCTTTTCCGAAATCCACGGAGGCAAGCGCTTCCTTTACATAATCGGACTCTGCAGGCTGATCTTTGATTTCCTCAGGCTGTCCGGATTCTTTCGTTTTCTCCGGTTCATTTTCTCCGGCGGTATTCACTGCCAGTGTCTTCTCCCCGGAAGCGGCAGAGGCGGAACTATCCGTTTCTGAGGCTTCTTCCGAAAGATCTTCTGCCGAGGCCAGAGCCTCCTGTTCCTGCTCTTCCTCTTTCATGGCAATCCAGACGGGCGCATATTTCTTCATATCGGAAGAACCCTGAACAGTACCGTATTCATCTACAAGGTACAGTTCCTCTCCGTCGCGCATGATTCCGGTGACCATAGCACCGTCTTCTCCGAAGTAATAATTGCGGCCGTCAACCTTCATCCAGCCGGTCGTCATCACGCCTTCGTCATCAAAGTAATAGCGCTTGCCGTCTATGGTCTTCCACCCGCAGATCCGCCTTCCTTCCTCATCAAAGTAGAAAGTATCATCTTCCAGGGTGAGCCATCCGGTCTGATAGGAGCCATCCCTAAGCACGTAGCGCCAGATTCCCTCCACCTGATACCACTCGGCAGGACGATAAGAGTCCCAGAAGGTACCGCTGGCAAGGCCTCCTCGATAGACAGAGACACTTCCCCTGCTGGCAGGTGCCTCAAAGTGATAGCAGTAATACTGACCTGCGTTGTAGGCGCCGTCTCTTGTATTTTCTACGGAGCGAAGATAGTTCTCAACACCGGTATAATGGTTTTGCAGCTCATATTCAAGGTAGGCAAGCTGGCCGTCTATGGTTGAGTAATCATATCCGTTCGAGCGGCACCAGCTCTGCAGGCGGCCGTAACGGCCTCCGGTCCATTGGCACAGGCCGTAACTTCCCCCGCCAGCGTTCCAGGCATGAGGGTTAAAAGTGGATTCGCAGCGGATATTAGCCATAATGCCGCAGGCCGCAGCCTCGGAATAATGAAGCCGCTGTGTGAGATAATCGAATATATAATTTGCATTTTCCTGCCAGGTTGCAGCGGAGACAAACACTGCAGGTGCGTTCCCCACAGCCAGCGTCCCTGCCAGTGTTCCTGCCATCAGGATTCCTGCCAGCCGGCGCGCTGCTCTGACATTTTTCCCCATCTTGTAATCTCTGTTAAACAAATAAAAACTCCTCTCATCAAGGCTTATTGTCCCTGATCAATTCAGGCAGCAAAATAAAAGCTTTTGCCAAATTTAGATTATAAAGAAATAAGTTAATCCTTTCAACATCTTTTGTAACATTTATGTAACTTTTTTGAAAATTTTTAGAATTAAGACCACACGGAGTCATGGGTATTGCGTAATCAAGAAAAAATCGGCGGAGAACACAAGGGAGCAGAGATAAAAAAGGCTTCTTGCGGAGAAAAGAAAGAATCTCCGAAGAAACCTTAAAAAATCAAGAAACCTTAAAATAATAATTTAAAACATCGACGATATTTAAAAAGCCGTCAAACTGATGCCGGAAATCAGTCCGCCAATAATATTCTAATCCAGTGGTATATCCGTTTCAGTCAACACAGTATCGACCAGTCAGGTCATTTCCGCTTTTCTTTATAGATATTGACTGTCTTGATAAGCGCACCTGGGCGATTGTAAACTTTCAGCTTGACTTTTACGGTCGATTCGAGTCATCCGGTCATCAGCCGGGGGAGGCCGGATTCACACAGCCCTCAGGTAAGGAATCAGGCCTTTTTCCTTTTTCTCTCTCTTGCAACTTCAATGAGCTTCGCAGACTCGTCAAAAGCCCGGAAAAGATACTCTTCCTCCCATTCGCGTCCCTGTTTCTCGAGCGACTTGATATACTTCCAGTCCGCGGGAACAGATGTATCAGCCTCTTGCCCAAGCCCGGTTCCTGCCGCATACTCCTGTTCTGTCTGTTCAGAAGAAGTCCTGTTTTTTTCTTTCAGTTTTCTTATATATTCCAGACTCTTATCCCCGAAGACATGCGGGTGTCTCCGGACCATTTTTTCATTGACACAGCTGATGACCTGAGACAGAGAAAAAAGACCCTCTTCCTCGCCAATCTGCGCGTGCATCAGAACCTGAAGCAGAAGGTCTCCCAGTTCTTCGATCAGGCTGTCGGGGCTGCCGGTCTCTCTTAATATATTGATGCCGCAGATCACCTCAGCTGCCTCTTCCACGCACTCCGGTTTCAAAGTCTCATGGGTCTGCGCCCGATCCCAGGGGCATCCGTCCTCCGCGCGCAGCCTGGCAACCGTTTCTCTCAGTTCGATAAAGGCCTGAACCGCCTCATCTCCACTCTTATTTCCTGCATTGTTCTGTGTCATCTGATCATTTTCTCCGTCTTTTATCAGGTCTCATCAGTTTTTTCTTTTTTAAGGAAGACTACACGGAAGAATTGTTTTCAAAAAATATTACGGGAGATTTTTACGGAAGAATATTCCCTTCTCTGATGTTCTTCTGTATCAGGGAATCGATCACTTCATAGAGCCTGGCAGAACCCAGCCTTGTCTTCTCCTGTCTGCGATAAATCTGTCCGGACCTTACCTTGTGCTCTCTCCAGTCACCGCCGTGGTTACTGTTGTTGAGCATCAGCGGCTGCAGGTTGTCCATTGCATGGGCAAACTTTGCCTCCGGGGTCTCACAGGCTTCAAACTCGTCAAAAAGATCGATGAGTTCCGACCTCTGGTCATCGGGCAGAATAGAAAAAATACGTTCTTTTGCAGCATCTTCTCTCTGCTTCTGTGTCGCTATCCCCGCCTCGTCGTAGGCATAGGTATCGCCCGCGTCTATCTCCACAATGTCATGGATGAGACACATCAGCATGACCCGGGTGATGTCAACTTTCTCATTGGCATACTCCCTGAATAGATAGGCCATGATCGCCATGTGCCAGGCATGTTCGGCATCATTTTCATTCCGCCCTTTTCCCGAGAGATGTGTCTGCCTGAAAATATTCTTTTCTTTGTCGATTTCCAACGAAAAATCCAGCTGCCTTCTCAGCCGGTCCTCTATAGGCAAGTCCCCATAATCTGCTTGGGAGGCATCCTCCTGCCTTTTTTCATTCAGTATCTCGGCAGTCTGAGCAGGATCCTGCGCTCCGCAGCTACCCATCTTCCCGGCAGGTCCGCCACCTGTCCCGGCAGTCTCGCCAGTCCCGGCGGGCGCCTCTGAGTCCCTGTAAGACATTTTCGCGTCCCCGGCGAAAGAAGGGCCGGACTCGTCCGCGGAAGGCCGCTCAGGGGCTTCTGGACCGTTGACAAGCATTTCCGTGAGTTTGTCCACCGTCTCAACAATATAAGCGGGGTTTGCAGCTTTCAGCTCCTGTTCGGAACCGTAGCCGTAGAGAACCGCGGCGCAGTCCACTCCGGCTTCACGCGCCCCGAATACGTCGTCTTCCCTGTCCCCGACCATGAGAACATGCTTCCTGTCATCCGACATGCCGAGTCTGGACAGGCATTCCTCGATGACTTCTTTCTTGGAAAGTCTTCTTCCGTCCATCAGACTCCCCGTGACAACATCAAAAAAGGAGGCGATCTCAAAATAATTGAGTATTTTCAGGACATATTCCTCCGGTTTTCCGGAAGCAACCGCAATGCGGTAACCTGAAGCTTTGAGCTTACGGAGCATTTCCGGGATTCCGGGATATAATTTGTTCTCGTAGATTCCGACCTTACCGAACCGCTCTCTGTATAGCCGGACTCCCTCTTCTGCCTGTTCCCTGCTGAATTTGTAAAACTTCATGAAGGATCTGACCAGGGGCGGGCCCACAAAGCAGAGGAGATCTTTCCTGTTGATATCTCTGAATCCGAGCCTTTCCAGTGCGTACTGAACAGACTTCACAATTCCCTCACCCGACTCGGTCAGGGTGCCGTCCAGATCAAACAAAACCGCTTTATACAACACTGTGTTCTCCTCTCTGTCTTTCCTATGGGCAGTCTTCCTTCCGAACAGACAGCCTGACTATAATTCTGTTCTCAACAATCTTCCTTAATGTGTGATAACAGTCTTCCTTAACGTGTGATCGTTATCTTCCTGACCGGACTCCACACGGAATAATACTTACGATTATCGACCGTTTTGAAGGACCTGATCCGGACATACCAGATCCGGCCGCGTGTGAGACTTTTGATCACTCTTTTCAGGGTCGACGCCCCGTTCACGGTCACGCTCCGGGCAGTCCCGAAGTCCCCGTTCAGGCAGTATTGGATCTGATATCCTGTCGCTTTGGAATTCAGGGCCCAGGTTACTGTCATCTGCCCTGCACCGGTATTCTTCAAAGACGTGATCGAAGGTCTGGTCAGCCGGAAAGCCGTGGCGGATCTGCTCAGTGTACTGACGCCGGTGGAAGCCCTGGCGTAAATCCTGTAAACGTATTTACCGCCATTGGTAAGTGTGCTCTTATCATAATATGTGACGACAGATCCACCGGATATGGTTTTGATCTTTACAGAACCGCGGTAAATATCATAACCGGTCGCCCCTGTGACCTTCTTCCAGTTCAATTTGAAGCCGGTCTGCTGATTGTAGATCAAAAGACTCGTCGTTGCGGCAGGGACCACATTGATTTTGATCGTCTTTGTTGTCTTGAGGTAGTTTGCTGTTTCCGCCGCCACAGCTTTGATCGTCGTTGTTCCGACCTTCTTAGCGGTCACGACACCTGCTTCCGATACCGCCGCAACAGTCGGAGCGGACGAGGAGTAAGTCTTTTTTCCCTTGGCTCCGGACACCGTGACCGTCACAGTCTTTCCGACTGCCGCTTTTGCGGAGGAGACTTTTATGGAAAGAGGCTGAACTGCCTTTTTGATGGTAAAAGTTTTGACGCTTGTCCCGCTGTAACTGCCAATCCCGGTGATACTGACCTTTCCGGTATTAGTGCCGGCATTGACATTGCTGCTGTAAATAAGTTTGTAATCCGTTCCTTTTTTCAGAGTTTTTCCGTATTTGTCCCGGACAGTGACGGCAGGTGTCTTGGCCTTTCCGTCATATACCTGTTCCGCGGAGGAAACTGTGATGACAGTGCCCGCAGTCAGCAGGCTGTAGGCTTTTACCGTCACAGTGATCACCGTCTGTCCGCCCTTGTAACTGCCCGTGGCTGCCGCTTTGACAGTCACTTTGGCCGTTCCCGGGCTGACTGCTGTGAGGCTTCCGTCCTGTGCTCCGACCTTCACAACAGAGGAATCGGAGCTGGAAAAGGTGAGAGTTCCCTTTGCCCCGCTGACTTTGACCGATGATGCACTGAACATTGTCATAGAAACATTGGACGCGGAAATCACCTGCTCAGCCTTGTCAATTGTGAAACTGCGTACAGAGCTTCCTGCACAGCAGCCCTTTTCAAGTCCTGTGATCAGCACCCGGGCAGTGTTTTCCCCTGCGCTGATGTTGCCGGTATACTCCACTGTGTAATCTGTATTCCGCAGGAATTCCCTGTCTCCAGATCTGACCCTGACCCCGGGCTTTTTTTCTGTCCCGTCGTAGGTATAGCCTTGTTGAGGAATGTCAAGAGTGATCTCACAGTTCTCAAGTTCCAGGGCCTCTACTGTCACAGTACAGGATGCAGTAATATTCAGATCATTTGTGACTGCTGAGATTTCAGCTGTCCCGGGTGAAACCGCCGTGACGGTACCATTCTGATCAACCCTTGCCACCTTCTGGTCGGAGCTGTACCAGGACACGGCCTTGTCCGCCGCGTTGCCCGGAAGAACAGTCGCGGACAGAGTCCTGGAACCGCACACCTTCAGACTGATCTGTTCTGTGTCAAGATTCAGGCCCGATGCATGAACAAGCACGGGGACTGTTCCTGACATCTCTGCGCCGCAGACAGTGCACTGACTTGTCTCGGTTCCCTCCTGATCATAGGTTGGAGCGGCAGTCACAGTCCATGTTCCCGGGGTATGATCAGCGAACTCATACCAGGTCACATCTTCGTCGTATTCTCCGCAGATCGCACACTGGCCTCCTGCGCTGTGTCCTCTCTGCACACAGGTCGACGGTTCTTCATCCACATGTAAAAAAATATGGGAATGTGTTCCTGTATACGCTCCCTCCGCGGTCGTTTCGGAAGTCACCCTGCCTTCTGAAAGCGTCAGCATTTCCTCCCCGAACCGCAGGAAAGCATTTTCATCATACACATAGCCCGGTCCGGAGGAACTCAGATTGAATTTATATCCGTAGGTGACATTCCCGGTGCAGTATACACCGGATGAATCCTGGTCGCCCGTACCGACCAGAAACAGATTCCTTCCTCCGTTTCCGCTGCCGACAGTATTGCCGTCACAGTTGGTGACATCGACGAGATAGTTTCTTCCGTCGCGCAGAGTCACGATATTCCACATGTGGCTCTTATTTTTTAACGAGTCCAGGTTGTTGCTGCTCACAGCCTCGGCGACGACTGCCGGATCACACAGATATCCGGACACTGAGATACATTCTTTAAAAATATCGTTAAATGAGCTCAGATCACACAGGTACTGGAAGGCTTTTGAATACCCTTCGCAGACCACCTTGTTAGATGTGTCGTCATCCAGGGCGTAGATCAGCTGCCAGGGATCCCCATAGGAATAGCCATTGTTGATCGCTGCGTAATTATAGCTGGTGCGGCTGCAAATCTCCTGGCGGTAGGCATCCAGCTTCTCGTAATCCGTACAGTCTTCATACTGTTCGACAATGGACCGCGCATTGAAAAAGGCCTGGGAGACTGAAGCGCCGATCTGCGTGTTTACCTCGTAAGTTTCCGCACTGCCATCCGCGGAATAGTTGGCTGAGACAGGCATTCTGACCGTATAGGGATATTGGCTGCTCAGCTTTAATCTCCAGACTCCGCCGGAAGTGTATGCAGAAAAGCCAAATGTTGTGGCTGTCGATCTGGCTGTTTTATCGTACCAGTACAGGTCATAGGGACAGTCAGCGAGAAGGGCTTTATTTACTGAGGTGTAACTGATCGCAAGCAGGCTTTTGGCGGCGGCTTTTGCTTCGTCTGTAATGTATTTTTTGCCCTCGGCATTGGTGGCTACAATGGCTTCCACCCCGAGTTCCTGCGCGGACCAGGACAAGCCCTCCAGTTCCATCTCCCTGAGAGATACTTCAAAGATTGTATTGGAAATCCCGCCTGCTGCCACCTGCCGGATCTTTTTTAAAAGCTGTCCGTATAAAATCCGGTTGTTCCCGGTGAGCCTGGAAGAAGAAAAATTGCTCCTGAGGGCAGGGGTGGAAACCGTTTCCACATCCTGACTGTCTTCAATGAAACCACCGTTGAAGTCTTCGTCCAGCCCCAGTTCCCGGTTCACATATCCGGAAAAAATTTCATCGTTATCAGTCCCGGCCGATCCGTTTTCGATCGGGATTACAGACTCTTCTTCGCCTTCCTCCTCGATCGTCTCTTCAATTGTCTCCTCAACAGTTTCTTCAATATTTTCTACAGAATTCGGGCTTTCCGTCTGTAATTGCTCCGAAGCGGGATCAGCCGGCTCTGCTGATTGCTCCGAAGCAGGTTCAGCCGGCACTG
>JAUNEM010000008.1:26754-32203 GCA_030525515.1 Eubacteriales bacterium | reverse complement strand
CGGAGACTTTCCCGGAGAGGCCCAGTTGTTCTACGAGCGGTACTGCAATGGATGTGAGGAGATCTCGATCCCGCATATGCCTTCGACCGGTCATTTCTATGTGAACGAAGAGAATAAAGTGGGATTATTGATCACCGGTTCCGGAAAAACCGCGGCGGGGCTTTCTCTGATGGCGGTTTTATCTTCGGAACTCTATGACTATTCTGATGCCTGCATAGTATCTGGCGGCTGTGCCGGCGGAAGCGAAACAAGCTGTACGCTGGGGGATGTGGTTCTGTTCACTTCCATCTGTGATTATGACCTGGGGCATCATGTGGATGCCCATGAAAGGAAAAATGGGAATTCCCATGTCATGTGGTTTCCGGACGATTCATATGCGGACTATGCGCTTAAATTCTTGAATGAGGATCTCTACAATAAGGTGTATGAGATGATCAGGGACTGCCCGCTGCGGACCACAGATGAGGCAAAGAAAGTAATGAGAGCAAACTTTAAGGCCCGCAGTGAGGAAGAAATTCTTCCTTCGGTCAAGAAGGGGACAGCCATTACGGGGGATAATTTCTGGAAAGGAATTTACGGTCATCTCACAGCGGATTTTATTACCAGATATTATGGATGTCCGGACCCATATATGGCAACGGAGATGGAGGAAATAGCCATTGCCAATACTGCCGAGTGCTTTGGCCTGCTTGACCGTATCATTTCAATTCGTGTCATTGTAAACATGGATATATTTTTGAATGGCGAGACGCCGGAGAGTACATGGGGAGAGTACAAAAGCTTCAATAAAAAGGTTCATGCTGAGAACACTGAAACATTGGATATTTTTGAACCCGCCATGCATAATTTGTTCGACACAGCGAGTATAGCGATCGATGCTGTATTAAGAGGAGAGCTGTAGGGAAACTTTTCCGGACGCCCGGGGCCATACGGAATAGGACGGCAGCTGCCGGGTTATATAGAAGATGAGAAAATGACGTCAGTCGCCGGGGTCATACAGAAGAGGGCGGCGGACGTCAGGGACGTGATAAGAACAGACCATTTCGGATATGTACAAACAGATCTGATTGACGGCTTAACACATTCAGGATTAACTGCTGCATACAGATTCACAGGGAGGAAAAAGAATTGAGAAAGCAAACAGGAAAGACGCAGAGGAAAAGGAAACAAACAAGGAGAACAGCCGCCGTGGCAATCTGCCTGGCTGTTTTGTGCGCGCTTTTATGTGCTTCCTGTTCCTCCGGGCAGGAAGGCGGCAATGAGGTGCAGGAAGCAGCCGCATCGGAAAAGGCAGCTGCGGAGCAGGATGCTGTGACACCGGAAAATACAGACGCGGGGCAGGAGGCTGCAGCGCCGGATAAGGCAGACGCGGGACAGGAGGCTGCGGCGTCGGATAAGGCAGACGCGGGGCAGGAGGCTGTGACAGCGGATCCCGCGGACGCAGGGCAGCCGGCCTCTACATCGGAAAAGTCAGAAGCTGTACAGCAGGGCGCGACTCAGGCTGCGGCATCGGAGGATGCAGATACAGCGGAGAAAGAGACAATGTCTGAGGGAACGGATACGCCCTGCGAGGTGAGCAGCGCTCAATATACCGGAAGTTACAGCTCCATGTTCCTTTCGGAGGGAGATCTGGTGGCGGTCATTTCCCCTTCCGCGCTTCCTTCCAGAAAGCAGGTGGACGCTGTGGTGAAGGGCCTGAATGAGTGGGGATATGAGACAATCGAAGGCCAGCACGTCTGTGATAAAACCCGCACCCTGGATGACTGCATAGAAGATCTGCTGTGGGCCCTGGAGGAGCCCTCCATCAAGGCCGTTTTCTGTGTCCGCGGAGGCTACGGAGCTTCAGAAGTGATGGACGAAATCATGCTGGACAGCATCTCTTCCGCAGGAAAACTCATTATCGGCTACAGCGACATCACCGTATATCACAGTGCCTGGACAATGGCGGGGCTGCCCTCTGTACATGCTTCCATGAGCGCGGCCTTTACAGACCTTCCTGACCCTTGCAGAGAGGTGGAACAGAAGATGCTCAGGGGAGAGCTTCCCGCCTACACATGTCCTTCCACCGACCGCTGTGTCGCGGGTGAGGCTGAGGGAATCCTGATCGGAGGAAATCTTTCCACCTTTACCTCTGTTATCGGGACAGTATATGACAGTACAAAAACAGACCAGCCCTATATTCTCTTCCTGGAGGATGAGTCTGAAAACCTGCAGCATATTCACCGCTATCTGACCATCCTGAAGCACGCCGGAGTGCTGGACCGCGCAGCCGGTATTGTTTTCGGCGAATGGGCGGATATTCCCACAGATCTGGGCGACTACGACGGCAATTCCCGGGGCGGGACATTTGAATCTGTTTCAGATATGATCACAAGACAGTTTCTGCAGGGGCTGGACATCCCGGTCGCTTTCGGCTTACCCGCAGGCCACGCGGATACGAATTATCCGCTGCTGATGGGGGAGAAAGCCCATCTGAGCGTCTCTGAGGAATCCTTTACACTGGACTGGGAGCAGTAAACTGGGAGCAGTTGATACAAAGCCCGGAAAGAGAGCTATATCCCCCGGGGGAGCTTGTGCGCTGGAAAAAAAGGCTCTATACTTTTCTATACTAAAGTGACAAAAGCGAAATCCAGTACAGATGTATATGACAGCTCCGCGAGGATGCCCACGCGCGCGATATGGAAGATGCTGCCCTCATGGGTAACCCGCAGGCGTGATCCCATGTTTCGCATGGGCGCAAGATTCGCGAGCGAGTCTTGATTCAGCGACAAGCTCTCAGAGGGGGTATTTTTATGCATATGGCAGATGCCTTACTGGCGCCCGCTGTGGCCGCGACAATGTATGTTACAACCGGAACTGCGGCAGGAGTATCTATTTACAAATTGAAGAAGGATGATGAGCCGCAGAAACTGCCGGTTATGGCGGTCACCGCTTCCCTGGTCTTTGCCGGCCAGATGATCAACTATACCATTCCCGGAACCGGCTCTTCCGGCCATATGTGCGGCGGCATGCTGCTATCGGCACTGCTGGGGCCGCAGGCGGGATTCCTTTCCATGATTGTGATCCTGACAATACAATGTCTTTTCTTTGCCGACGGAGGGCTCATGGCCCTGGGAGCGAATATATGGAACATGGCTTTTTACGGGTGTTTCGTCGGTTACTATCTGATCTGGCGCCCTATTGTGCGCAGCCATTGGTTCGGACAGGGAAGATCCGCGCAGCGGGCAAGGATCATCGCCGCGTCGATCATCGGATGTATTGCGACTCTGCAGCTTGGCGCTTTCTCGGTTGTTCTGGAGACGAGTCTGTCCGGAATCACAGAGCTGCCCTTCGGAGCCTTCCTGGCTCTTATGCAGCCAATTCATCTGGCGATCGGTCTTGTTGAGGGCCTGATTACCTCGGCAGTGCTGGTCTATGTGTATGAATCCCGTCCCGAACTGCTTCAGTGTGTCGAGTCCGCGGAGAGCGGGAACGCAAAGAGTTCGCTCAAAACGGTCGTCGCCGTTCTTGCGGTGACTGCGCTGGTTGTCGGCGGCGGCCTGAGCCTGCTGGCCAGTTCTAATCCGGATGGACTTGAATGGGCGCTGTTCGGCAATGCTGAGCAGGGCTATGCCGAGAACATGGGACTGGATGAGGAAAATTTCGGAGTGTCCAGCAAGGCTGCTGAAACTGCCGGCGCGATCCAGGAGAAGACATCCTTCCTTCCGGATTATGCTTTCTCCGACAGCGATACACCTGCCGGCACTTCGGTTTCCGGCATAGTCGGTTCGGCCATGGTGGCGGGCGCCGCCGTTCTGATCTGCTTTGCAGGCGGCTTCTTCCGCAAAAAGAAGACAATCTGACCAGATTGCAGACGGGTCAAGGGGCATCTTGTGATGCCCCTTCTTTGTTGTCATGGCATTGAGGAAAATATTTTTTATGAACAAGATGCAAAAAGCAATGCGGGAGCTTTCCGAAATGGATGAGCTGTCCGCGCGTTCTTCGCCGGTCCATGCGCTTCATCCGGCGGCGAAGCTGATCGTCACGATCGGCTATATTCTCATCACTCTTTCCTTTGACAAGTACGATCTGGGCGGTCTGTTCCCCATGGTGCTCTGGCCTGTTCTGATTTTCCAGATCAGCGGAATCGAAGTGAGGAGCTGCTTTTATAAGCTGAGGATTGTGCTGCCTCTGGTCATGGCCGTCGGTCTTTTTAATCCTTTTTTTGATAAGGCCATTATGGTCCGTCCGGGGGGGCTTGCCATTTCCGGCGGGATGATTTCCATGGTGACCCTGATGCTGAAGGGCGTCTTCTGCCTCATGGCTTCGTTTCTGCTGATGGCGACCACATCGATCGATAAGCTGTGCGCCGCTCTGAGGATATTCCATGTACCGAAGATGCTCGTCACGCTTCTGTTGTTGACCTACCGGTACGCGGGACTGATGACAGAGGAACTTGCGGTCATGACGGACGCCTATCATCTGCGCGCGCCGGGACAGAAGGGCATCCATATCTCAGCCTGGGGTTCTTTCCTGGGACAGCTGCTTTTGCGCAGCATGGACCGGGCCCAGGAACTGTATTCCAGCATGCTGCTGCGCGGTTACCATCAACATTTTCACTATGCGGATGTCAAACCCTTTCGTCCGCGTGACGCCATATATATTGTCGTTTGCTTCGCGGCCTTTTTTCTTCTGCGGTCAGTCAGAATCGCGGAACTGCTTGGCGGAACGATTGTGAGGTGACGTGAGAGATGATCGAATTTCAGAATGTGAGCTTTGCCTATGAGAAGGACCGGCCAGTCCTGAAGAATCTGTCCTTCCGTATCGGGAAGGGTGAGGCCGTCGGGCTGATCGGAGCCAATGGGGCGGGAAAATCCACCGTCATGAAGCTGCTGCTGGGGCTGGTAGAGGGAGAAGGGAAGATCCTGGTGGACGGAATTGAAGTGGGCCGCGGCAGTCTGGCGGAGGTACGAAGAAAGCTCGGCTTTGTCCTGCAGAATTCCGATAACCAGATGTTCATGCCCACCGTATACGAGGACATGATCTTCGCTCCGCTCAATTACATGCTCAGCCGAAAGGAGGCGGACGCGCGTGTGGACGAGGTACTCAGGCGCCTGCACCTGCAGGATCTCAAGTACCGGCATAATCACAAAATCTCGGGGGGAGAGAAACGAATGGCGGCCATTGCCACGATCCTGGCCATGGAGCCGGAGGCGGTTTTGATGGACGAGCCCACGTCAGCTCTGGATCCCTATAACCGGCGCATCGTGATCAATACGATCCGTGAACTGGAACAGACCAAAATCATCACATCCCACGACCTGGATATGATTCTCGACACCTGCAGCAGGGTGATCCTGCTTTCAGACGGACGGATTGCGGCTGACGGACCGGCAGGGGAGATCCTCTACGACCGGCCCCTGCTTGAAAGACACCGCATGGAACTCCCGCTCTCAATCATGGGCAGACA
>JAUNEM010000008.1:24615-26654 GCA_030525515.1 Eubacteriales bacterium | reverse complement strand
TCATGGGCAGACAGGGCTGAGGATAATGACAGAAAAGCGGGGAGAGCTTATAATGTGTGTCAATATCAGTTCCCGGAGGAAATAGTTCATGATAATGATGACACTGGAAGGGATCGGGATCTCTTTTGGAGATAAGGCACTGCTGCGGAATGTTACGCAGGGAATAGAGGACTATGACAGAATCGGCGTGATCGGGATAAACGGAACGGGGAAATCCACCCTGCTTGCCATAGTGGCAGGAACCCTGCAGGCGGACGAGGGACAGATCATCAGCAGGAAGGGGCTGAAGATATCCTATCTGCCGCAGAACCCTGTTTTTCGTTCGGACCGGAGCATTCTGGAAAATGTGGTGCAGAACATTTCCCAGGACCAGGCTTTCTGGAATGTACAGGGCGAAGCATCCGCCATGCTGCAGAAGCTGGGGATCGAGGATCCGTCTGTTATGCCGGACACACTGTCCGGGGGACAGCGAAAAAGAGCCGCGCTGGCGGCAGCTCTCCTCACACCAAGTGATCTTCTGATCCTGGATGAGCCCACCAACCACCTGGACCATGAAATGATCGAGTGGCTGCAGAACCAGCTGGACAGCTACAAGGGCGCTATATTAATGATCACTCATGACCGGTATTTTCTGGATGAGGTGACGTCCACCATTTGGGAGATCGACCGGGCAGGTGTGTACAGCTATCCCGGCAATTACGAAAAGTATCTGCAGATGAAGCAGGAGCGGATGGACTTCGCGCGGGCAGCGGAAAGAAAGATGGCGGCCATCTACAAACAGGATCTTGCCTGGATGATGCGGGGGGCCAGGGCCAGGTCAACGAAACAAAAGGCGCATATCCAGCGTTTTGAAGCCCTTCGCGACAGAGAAAAAATCGCAGAGGAGAGGAATGTAATCCTGGAATCGCTTCCTTCCAGGATGGGGAACAAAACCATAGAGGTAAGGAATCTGGCCAAGAGCTATGGAGACAAGCTGCTTTTCCGCGATTTTTCCTATACCTTTCTGAAGAACGACAGGATCGGGATCATCGGACCCAACGGCTGCGGAAAGTCAACGCTCCTGAAGATCCTGACAGGAGAGGTGCTGCCGGATCAGGGAGAAGTGGAGATCGGACAGACAATCCGGATCAGTTATTTCGGTCAGGAGAACGAAGAACTTCCGGACTCGGGCACGGTGATCGACATGGTGAAGGAGACGGGGGAATATGTGCGCACGGCGGACGGCCTGATCACAGCTTCCGCCATGTGCGAACGTTTTCTTTTCATAAAAAGCAAGCAGTATACGCCGGTCGCCAAGCTGTCCGGAGGAGAGAAGAGGCGGCTGTATCTGCTGCGTGTCCTGATGGAGGCTCCCAATGTCCTGATCCTGGATGAGCCCACCAATGATCTGGATATTCAAACCCTGCAGATCCTGGAGGATTATCTGGATCATTTTTCCGGCATCGTGATCGCGGTCTCCCATGACCGCTACTTCCTGGACAGGGTGGTCAACCGCATCTTCAGTTTTGAGGGGGACGGCTTTCTGCATCAGAGTGAAGGCGGCTATGAGGAGTATCTGGCCCACAAAGAGGGATTGGGCAGTGAAGAACCCGCTGATGGCGCATCGGCGGACCCGGATCCTGCGGAAAAGACCGGAAAGAGGCAGAAGGGCAGAAGCGCCGAACCCCGGAAACGCCTGTCCTATTCACAGCAGAGGGAATATGACACGATTGAGGGAGTGATTGATGAACTGACAGAAAAGTCACAGAAGCTGGCGGAGGAGATGCTGCAGGTATCCACGGACTATGTAAAGCTCCAGGAGCTTTCGGAAGAAAAACAGAGAATCGACGCGGAGCTTGAGGAAAGGATCGAGCGCTATCTGGAACTGCAGGAACTGGTGGAGAGCTTTCAACAATAAGATTCAGGAATAAAAAAAGCAGCGCGGTCCCTACGGCGGGGCCGCGCTGCGCTTTGCTATTCAGCGTTTCCGTTCCTGCTCCTCTTGCCGCAAAGACGGGGCGGAGGGCTTCTGTCTGAGCGCCGCGAGCGGCGGATGCCCC
>JAUNEM010000008.1:20918-24515 GCA_030525515.1 Eubacteriales bacterium | reverse complement strand
AATGGCGTTCCATTCGGGCTTGAGTTCAGACTGTTCCATACCTCCAAAGCGGTTTTCGACAGCCTTATTATATTCTTCTTCCGTGATAGGGTTTCCCTTGCCGTCCATATAGGTTTTCTGTTCACCCGCATCCGTCATCTCAATCTCCATGGAGGCAAGATATTCCAGTTCTGCCACGCCGTCTTTCAGAGAAAGCGCTGTGGTCGTGGAAATGCTGTGCGCCGCGCCGTCGCGGAAGACATCCGTGCAGACGTAGTAATAGCGGTCTGAAGAACTGTCGTAATAGCAGGGAATCGAGTCCAGAACAATCTCCGGCCAGGCGTTTAGACCGTCTGCTTCCTCATCTGTCTGATAGAGATTCCTTACGCCTGAGCCGTCGGGCAGAACCTCATAAAAATGGGCATAAGTGAACATGCCGCTGCCCTGAGTGGATGCGGCCAGGACCTCCAGAAGGCCGTTGTGGTCCAGGTCGGTAAAGGCGTAATACCAATCCGGCGTGTAATCTTCCTCGTCAAAAGTCCAGAGGCTGCGGTTTTCCTCCAGAATCCGGCGCTGTTCTTCAATCGGCGGCACATCCGGTGCGATGATGGATTCCGCGACTGCGCGGAGATCAAAGCCGTCCAGATCTTCGGCGACTACGCTGAGAGAATAGGAAACGCCGGATTCTTCGTCATACCAGGTACAGAGGTCGGCGGTTTCGCCCTCTCCGATAAAGCGGTACAGTATACAGGGGATTCCGCCTCCGTTTCCGTTCTGCAGCACCGATTCTTCCCGATTTGTCCATTCATAGTACATGCCGGACTGATCGACATCTTTGCTGCCGGTCCGCTGCTCCCTTGCCGTGAAGTTATTGCCGTCCAGATCGAAGCAGAGCTGGACCAGGGCTCCGGGCATACCGGAGGGATCTGCCTCTGCATCGAGGACAGTCCATGAGACATTCTCCGCACCGGCGGGAACGTGGAAGGTTCCGGGATAGATCTTTCCGGCCTCATTTTCTGTGATATCCCTCCAGGGGTTGGCGATCCAGTCACCCGCGGAGGCACCAGCTGTATCGCTGGTCCCGGCAGTGGCGGAGGTCTTAGCTGTATCGCTGGTCTCAGCAGCGGCGGTTTTCGCAGCTCCGCCGGTCTCAGCAGCTTCGGCAGCCTGTGCTGTTCCGCTGACCTGTGCCGCGTTAACATTTGCATCGTTTTGACCGCAGGCCATCAGGCAGGGCACCATGACAGATATTACGGCAATTGTCTTGAAGATATTCATTTTTTCAACTCCTTTTTTTAAAGGTTATTTTCCGGGGTTATTCCGGTACATGCGCAGTCCTCAGAAAGCATAGTCTGTGAGTGTAGTCTGAGAGGCTGCCGCATGTGATTGTGCGAAGCGCTGTGAGAGCGCGGAACGCCCGAAGCAGCGCATGGCTTTCACTATAAATGTCTGTGAACTTGAGGTCATAGCCATAAGTCTATCTTAATAGTCGTCAAACTCTGTGCCCGGTTACATGAGAAAATGATATTATTTTATAAATGATATTCTTATAATAATATTCTTTTATAACTTTAATTTTATAAGAAAGAAAGGAGGCACCTCGCCATGATTCAAGCTGTTTTGGCTCTGATTATTCTGGGAATCCTTTACAGAAGGATGATTCAAAGAGAAATACCCGGGCCGGTCTCCGGGCCGCAGGCTGTCGCCCCGGTTCTGCTGGGTATCGTCTCTACGCCCTTGTCATTTGTGCTTTTCCTGGGAATAGCCATAGCGTTAAAACGCGGGGCCGGGGTGACATTGACTGATCTGCCGCCTGTGGCGGGGTCGCTGTGTTCAGCCTTTTTCGGTGCCGGACTGCCCGAAGAAGTGACCAAATTATGTATGCTCCTTCTGTTTATCCGGATTTTCCGCCCGAAGATCCGGAATGTCTACGAATACATCCTGGCCGGTGCCGGGGTGGGGTTCGGATTCACCCTGTTCGAGGAGTTTCTCTACGGATCAAGCGCGCTGCTGAGCGTGCGGCTGGCGCTACTTGCCGCCCACATGTTCCTGAATATGATAATGGGAAAGCATCTGGGGCTGGCCCGCTATAAGAGGCTGACCGGACGGGGATCGGCGGGAAAAGAAGTGATGGCCGCAATATTAATCCCCATGCTCCTTCACACAATTTACGACGCCTGTACAACCATGAACATGTTTCTCAGCAGCGGGGATGACACGCTGGTAATTCTCGGCATGGCCGCGGGAATTGCCGCTTATATTATCATGTTTGCCGCCCAGATCCTGATTCTTGTCGGGTTCAGAAAGGATACTGACCGGTACTGTTCGATGAGTCTGCTTCCGCAGGAAACCGGGGACAATTCTGAAATAAATATCGACTGAACTCTGAAATGGCACGGGACCATTGTGACGGCTCATTGATCAGAGTACATCTCTAAAAAGCGTTTCATGACCGGTCTGATGGGCAGCGAGATCTGATCAAGGTCCAGCTCATCGATGGAAAAGTAACGGATCTCTTCGATTTCCTCTTCCTGCGGCCTGATTTCACCGCTGTAATCCCTGCAGATATAGATGATCTCAACATTGGACACTTCATCACCGTTGGGATAGATGTAGTGCGCCTCTGGCCCGGAGTTGATGTAGAACAGCTCAAGCTCTCCGGCTGTGATTCCCATTTCTTCCAGCAGCTCCCTTCTGGCGCAGTCCTCAACAGTTTCATCAATCTCGATTGCGCCTCCGGAATAGCCCCACTTGTGATTATCAGTCCGTTTTCCGAGCAGGATCCTGCCCTGCCGGTCCACGCAGATAATGCTTGCGGCACATTGGATCAGCGTCCTGTGTCCGACGATCTGCCTCAAATCCATAATATATCCGCTCATATCAATCTCCTTTCCGAAGCGCTCAGCACGAGGGAGAGGCCGGAAATCCGCGCAGACAGCTTTCCGTCACTCATCAGGATTTTTTGTTCAGGCTGTAGGATTTCAAAAAAGTATGCTTTCCGTCTTTGTACTCATAGACGCGGATCTCGCAGTTTTTGGCCCGCTCCCAGTGGAGGCCGTCGGGCGCCTCATCGAGATAGCCGCACAGGGCGCGCATAATGCCGCCGTGGCAGGCGACCAGCACGTTTTCATAGTCCCGGGTCTCCAGTTCCTTCAGGAAGTCGGAGGCCCTCTTTTTCATTGAGTCGATTGTCTCTACGGTAGGAGGGGCAGGAAAGATCTTCGGCATGGCCCAATAGGCAGTCATGGCCGGGCCCATCAGATAGTATTTGCACTTCTCATATTTTCCGAAATCGGTCTCAATAATGCGCGGATCCACAATGATTTCGGAGAGATCGACATTGCCGATGATGGAGCCGGTCTGCTGCGCGCGCTGCAGGGGGCTGGCGTAAACGGCATCAAAGCGGACGTCACCGATATTGCGGCGGGACTGTCTGGCCTGAAGGACTCCTTTCTCATTGAGGGGGCAGTCGGTCCGCCCCTGCATGCGCCTGGCGTGATTGAGGTCAGTCTGCCCGTGGCGGGCGATCCAGATTTTCATAATACTTTTCCTTTCGGGGCCGCACGGAATGCGATGCATTCTCCGGGTCTTTCAGATTGGCGTGGGTTCGTTCTTTTA
>JAUNEM010000008.1:0-20818 GCA_030525515.1 Eubacteriales bacterium | reverse complement strand
GGTTTGGCAAACCGAAGGAAACAAAACAGTTTGGTATTTGACAAGGCCGGCAATAATCTTTATAAAAATGATAAGAGAATCAAAAGAATCAGCGGGTCCGGCGTATAACCCGGGCATTCAAAAAACCAGCGCGCCCGGCGCATATAACCCGGGTATTCAAAAGAATCAGCGGGCCCGGCGCATAACCCGGGCATTCATATCATTCAGGGAGTCGGTCTGCCGGTATGAAAAAAAGCAAGAAGATTAAGACATTTAAAAAGTTGAAGAGATTTAACGGGTTTAAGGTAGTTAAGCTGTCATCCGTACATGTGATTCCCCTGAGCTTTCTCGCCGCAATCATCATTGGAACACTGTTGCTGGCTCTGCCGGTGTCTTCCGCACAAGGACAGTGGACTTCCCTTCCGGATGCCCTGTTTTCCGCAACGACAGCCGTGTGTGTCACGGGTCTCGTGGTCAAGGAGACCTGCCGGTACTGGAGCCTGTTCGGCCAGGCGGTGATCCTGGTTCTGATCCAGATCGGCGGGATAGGTGTGATCACCACGGTTTCTACCATGCTGCTTCTGGCCCACAGGCATTTTTCCCTGAGTGAACGTCTGATGCTTCGCGACGCGCTGAATCTGGAGACACTGTCGGGGCTGCTCAGCTTCCTGACGCGTGTCATCATCGGAACGCTGGGGGTAGAGATGGCGGGCGCCCTTTTTTATATGTTCGCGTTTGTGCCGCGTTTCGGGCTGGCCCGGGGGTGCTGGGTGTCGGTTTTTAACGCGGTCTCCGCCTTCTGCAATGCGGGAATGGATATCCTGGGCCCCGACAGTCTGGTCCCTTACAGGCAGGATCCCCTGGTTTTGACAGTGACCATGGTCCTGATCGTGACGGGCGGCATGGGCTATGTGGTCTGGATGGATATCGGCAGAACTATTATCTTCGGAACGCAGAGGCGGTTTTCACTGTCACAGATTGTCAGACGATTCTCGGAGCACACTAAACTGGTCCTGACCCTGACGGCCGTTCTGATTCTGACAGGAACCCTGATTATTTTTTTCGCGGAATACAATAATCCCCGGACACTGGGTGACCTGTCTCTTCCCTATAAGCTGCTCAACAGCCTCTTCGAGTCCGTGACCTTCCGGACGGCCGGCTTCGCTTCTTTTTCCCAGGCGGCTTTGACAGATGTTTCCTGTATGCTGGCGTATGCGCTGATGTTTATCGGGGGTTCACCGATCGGTACTGCGGGCGGCGTCAAGACCACAACTTTCTGTCTGGCAGTGCTCAGCATTTTTTCGTATATACGCGAAGAAGATGAAGCGCATGTCTTTCGCCGCTCAGTGAAAGCGTGGCAATTGAAGAAAGCGTCGGTCATTCTTGAAGTGAGTTCGATAACGATTCTGTTACTGACGGGGCTTCTGCTCGCGACCAATCCGGTCGGAATAGCGGACGGCTTGTTTGAAATCATGAGTGCCTGTGCCACCGTGGGCCTGACCCGGGATGTGACCCCTGTGCTGAACACTGCCGGGAAACTGATCGTCACGACAGGCATGTACCTGGGACGGATAGGCCCGATCTCCATGGCTTTCTTCATGGCCGGGGGGCATAAGGACAAATCCAGGGTGCAGTACGTGGAAGGCAATTTTTATATAGGTTAAATATAGGTTAAGGAGATATCATGGCAAAGTCTATAGCGGTCCTGGGACTGGGAAAGTTTGGAATGAGCCTTGTGCGCGGCTTGAATGAAATGGGAGCGGATGTGCTGGCGGTTGATAAAGTCGAGGCCAACGTCAAAGAGATTGCGGCCAGCTGCGCTTCTGCTGTCTGTGCCGATCTTTCGAACGAGGAAAACCTGCTGAAGCTGGGTCTGGAGGATATGGACAGCGTGGTTATTGCCATGGGAGAGAGCCTCGAGCCCAGTATCCTCTCTGTGGCGGTGTCAAAGGAGCTGGGGGTTCCGATGATCGTGGCAAAAAGTTCTTCGAAGCGCATGTCCTCCATTCTTCTCAAAGTAGGCGCAAACAGAGTGATCATGCCTGAGGAATACGCCGGAATGCGGTCCGCCGCGCTTCTGGTCTCCGATAATATTACGAACTACTTCCAGGTGAGTGATCAGCTGAGTATGATTGAAATGATGCCGCTGGAAAAATGGGTCGGTAAATCGCTGATCAATTTGAGTATTCGTCAAAAGTATCAGGTCATTATCGTGGGCAAAAAGGATAAAACCGGCTGGGTGCCGATCGATCCCGAGGAGCCTCTGCAGGCGGACGTCATGCTGCTGGCAGTCATGGACCGGAAGAACATGGGAAGATTTTTAAATACCTGATTTGCAGCCATAAATCCCTGCTGTTTGGAGCAGGCCGGGGTTCAGGCTGTCCGGAGCAGGCCGGGGTTCAGGCTGTCCGGAGCCGGCCGGGAAGGTGTCGGAGGAGGAGTCATTATGGTAACCAGACAGGCTACAAGGTTATACAGAGATGATCAGGGTGTTTACCGCTGGGTGTATTATCTGGATATGTACAAAAACTTTTCCATACTCCGGACGCTTCTGAAAGCGCTGGGAATCGGCGTGGGGCTGGTCGGAGCCATTATCTGGGCTTATATGATTAGAAGCGGTTTCCGCACGTTCAGCCTGACCTCTTCGATTCTGTTTACTGTGATCATGGCGGCGGTTATATTGGCAATAGCCGTAGGAAGCTACTTCCTGGTCGCATTCATATATGGCGGGACCTATGTCGCCATGTTTGCGATGGATGACCGCAAGATCAGCATGTACCAGCCGTCTGACCAGGCGGACAAGAACAGGATGATCGGTATGTTTTCAGCTGCGGCGGGTGCTGCCACAGGAAACTGGGGGCTGACAGCCGCCGGGGTCAATACCGGGGGAAGTCTGGTCGCGGAGACGGAATATGACGACATACGTTCTCTGAAAATCATTCCCGCCCTGGGGGAGATCCGTGTCCATTCGTTTTTGACATGGTATACGGTCTATGTAAATCCGGAGGATATGGCCCTTGTCGCCGAATACCTGAGGAGCAGATGCGGAAAAGCCAGAATTACTGAGAGATAATAGCTTCTCATTCCGGACCCGCCTGCGGATTTAGAGCTTTTGGTACATTTTGTCCTTCATTTCGCTGTATCCTTTACCTTAATACGGATATGCGCAGGATCCGCCCACATCGAGGTGCCGGACGTCTTAAAGGCATCCTGGATCGACAACCTGCAGAGAGCGATCAGAAAAAAAGTCCTGGAAGATACCGGAGTGGAGATGTTCGGGATCACAATCTACGCGGAAAACTCAAGAGATCCCGTGGCGAAGGAAATGCTGTCCACGATCCGGAGAATAGCCGGGGGACATGAGTCTGTAGAGGGCGCTTACGGTTTTTATCTGGATAAAGTGGACAAGACGATCAGTTTCGAGGTCATGGTGGACTACGACATACATGATATAGAGGCGCTGCGTGAGGAGATCAGGGAAGAGGTCCGGAAAAGTTATCCGGAATACAGAATTGACATAGCTATGACGAGATCCTTCTAGGAACAAAACGACCGCCTGTGCGATAAATCCGTGGAAATATCCGCACAGGGGTCGTTTTTTTATGCTTTCTTCATCGCGCAGGACTCGAGGGCGGGTCTTGGATCAGCGGGTGCGATCCGGGCGCGATCGATGTTTTTGTTTTTTTTTCAGCGGGCGCTGCCGGAAGCTGCACATCTTTTCGCCGCCTCGATGACGTGACCGATCAGGACGCAGGAGGTGACGCTGCCGACGCCGCCCGGAACGGGCGTGATGGCCCGGACGCAGGGCTCCACATCTTCAAAGGCGACGTCTCCGGAGATCCCGCCTTTTTCGGCGTCCCAGTTGATGCCCACATCGATGACGACCTGGTCCGGATTGGTATATTCCCTGGTGACGCTGTGGAGCTGGCCGGAGGCCGCGATGAGAATGTCAGCCTGCCGGGTGATAGAGGGGACATCCACTGTCCGCGTGTGGCAGTTGACAACGGTCGCGTTCTCGTGCATCAGCATCATGCCCACGGGACGGCCGATGACCAGGGAGCGGCCGATGACGGCGGCTTTTCTGCCCTTGACCGGGATATTGAAGTGATGCAGGATCTCCATGGCAGCCTGGGCGGTGCAGGGAGGAAAACCGGTCTTTGTGTTGGTGAAGACGCCGGCCAGGGACAGATCCGTACATCCGTCAATATCTTTGGCCGGATTGAGCATCTGACGAGCCTTTTCGTTGTCCAGGTGTCCGGGAAGGGGACGGAGGAGGAGAATGCCGTGGATGCTGTCGTCCCCGTTGACGTCCGTGAGTGTCTGATCAAAGACTTCCTGTGTGACGTCCGGGGGCAGAACCACCTTTCTGACTGCGATACCGACGGTCTCCGCCCGTTTCACTGCTCCGCGCTCGTAGGCCAGGTCGTCCGGCCTCTCGCCCACCCGGAAGATACAGAGCGTGGGTGTGATGCCGGCTTCCTTAAGCGCCTGTGTGTCTTTCTGCATCTGAGCTGTCAGAGCGTCGGCGACTTCTTTGCCTTTCAGTATTTTTGCCATATGTTTTCCTTTCTTCCGGCGGGCCGGCTTTTTGTATCAGACAGGGGTCTTATCCGCGGATACTGCCGGACAGGGATCTTATCCGCGGATACCGTTCAGCACGGATGTGTAGATTTCATCCGCCTTGAGGGTGTACCTGGCAAGGAGTCCGTCGGCTTCCGCCTCCAGGTCCCGGGCGCAGGCGCGGTCTTTCATGGACTTTGTGTTGATGTAAATATTGAGCGAGGCGGCCTGCATGGCGGCCTTGCAGAGAATGGCTCCGCAGCCCGCGTCGGAGACGGCCAGCCGGGAACCCTTGGCCGCGAATTCCTCGATGATGTCCAGGGCCTCCGCGCAGGCGCGCAGGATGTCCATGGGAACGCTGCAGGCAGTCCGCAGAGCGCTTTCCATGACGGCATCGCGGCCCGGATCATCCCTGGGAATCCCGTAGGCTTTTGCCAGGGGAGCGAAGGCTTCGGCGTCTCCGTCGACAAATTCCAGGAGTCTGACCCGCAGGGCCTGGGCGCGTTCCATCAGGGCGCGGATGTCATCCTCGACGTCGGCGTATTTTTTCTTGCCTGTCGTGAGTTCACCGACCATATCCCCCAGGGAGATGCCGATGGCGCCGGCCAGGGCGCTGGCACCGCCGCCCCCCGGTACGGGAGCGGGGGAGGCAAGTTCTTGTGTAAAAGCAGTGACGGTTTTGTCGATCATTTTCATCTTATTCACCTTGGGGCGCAGCGCAGGGGCGCGCCTTCTTTTTTTATTCAACGAGAGCGTCAGCTTTATTATGCTATATTTTTCCATTCATAACAATGTGTTATTATAGAGAGCGGTAAGAAATCAGGAAAAGACGCCGCATTCCGCCGGTCTTTTCCCGGAGAATCTTTCCGCGGCATGGCGGGAAAAAAGAAAAAGCGTTTCCCGAAAACTTTGGAGAGGGTAAAAAATGTCAAATGTAATAGGCGTCCGTTACTGCGGCGGGTGTAATACGACCTACGACCGGGAGGCTGCGGTAAAGCAGCTGCAGGAGCTTCTGCCGGACTGCTCTTTTGTCATCGCGGAAGCCGGAAAGCGATACGGGGCGGCACTCATTGTGGACGGCTGCTTCTGTGCCTGTACGTCGACGCTGACCCTGGCTGTTCCAAAGGACAGGCAGGTCAGGATCGGCGGATTTGAGGACGTGAATTTTGCCCGGGACCGCCTGAGGGAGCTTTTTTCACCTCACAGGAAAGAGTGATTTCTTATGAGGTAAAAAACTCCGGCACCGAAGAACTGCCGGATGCAGAACCCGCGCGCAGGGAATTTTGACTCTGAGCGACGGCGTCCGGGGCGGGAGTCTGGCGGGCGGGATTTTTGTTATGATTGTGAGAAACCGGGAAAAAACCGGGGAGGAACCGGGAGAAACCGGGGAGGACTGTCATGAGTTTATACGCGATCGGTGACCTGCACCTGCATTTTCAGTCTGTTCTGAAGGCCCCCGGACAGCTGCACGGGAGAGTGTGGAAAAAGCATGAGGAGAAGTTCCGGAAAAACTGCAGTAAGCTGATCGGGCCGGAGGACACGCTGGTCCTGGTCGGAGACCACAGCTGGGGAAAAAATCTGGACGAGTGCGGCGCGGACCTGGACTATATCATGGACCTTCCGGGGCGTAAGATTCTGACGCGGGGCAACCACGATATGTTCTGGGATGTGAAGAAAACGAAGCAGCTGAATGAGCGCTTTCAGCCTTCCCTGACTTTTTTGCAGGACAGCTATGAATCCTATCGCGATTACGCGATTGTCGGAACCAAGGGCTTCACTTTCGAGGGCCCTTTTTATCTGGACCGCCGCGGGCGGATCACAGGCTGGGATGAGCGGGAGGAGGAGCGGGCGAAAAAGCTGGTCGCCAGGGAACAGGCGCGTCTTCGGACGTCTTTTGAGCTGGCAAAAAAGGACGGCTATAGGAAATTTATCATGTTTCTGCACTATCCGCCGACCAACATCCTGGAGGAGCGGAGCTGTTTCACCGACATGGCAGAGGAGTACGGGGCGGAACAGGTGATCTACGCCCACTGCCACGGGGAGACCCGGTTTCACGACAGCATCATGGGGGAGTACCGGGGTGTCCGCTACAGCCTGGTTTCAGGGGATTACCTGCGCTGGCATCCCATGACAGTCCTGGACTGAGAGGGATTGCACAACCCGGGTTTTCCGCGGAAAAACTCGAAAAACACATCGGGTTTCAGGCGGGTCTGTACAGATAACCAATTGTCCACAGAATCCGCTTTGTGCGAGGATTTGGACTGTGCACAGAAACCGCTCTGTGCTATTATTAGATATTAAGAAAAAAATTTAAAGGAGAAAAAGAGCTGAACAAAACATTGCGGAAGCGCGCGAGGCAAAGGGCGATGCTCAGCTTTTTACCGTGTCTTTTGCAGACGCAGGTAAACCGACAAGGATGAATGATCATAAAAAACAGCCCGTGCATCTGGTGCTCCTTCACTCCAATGATATACACGGGGACTTCGCGGGGACGTCAAAAGAAGGCCTCCTGACCGGGGGGCTGTCTTTGCTCTCGGGCCTTCTCCGCAGGATCCGGCAGGAGGAGCGGAACGTAATCTACGCCATAGCCGGAGACATGTTTATGGGGTCGATCATCGACCAGGAATACAAGGGGCTTTCCACGATCCGTATGACCAACGCCCTTGAGCCGGATGTCTTCTGCCTGGGAAACCACGAGGTGGACTATGGGCTGGCTCATCTGCTTTTCCTCGAGAAATGCTCTGATTTTCCGGTCGTGTGTGAAAATATTTATATCAGGGAGCTGAACCGCAGGGTCTTTCTGCCCTTCGTGGATGTCGTCCGGCAGGGGGTGAAAGTGAGGATCATCGGTCTTCTGACGGACAGCATCGGAGAAAAGCTGCTCCAGGAGGAACAGGTGGACAGCACCGTGAGCATCCGGGATCCTCTGAAGGAGATCGCCCGGTTTCTGCAAAAAGAGATGCAGGGGCATGCCGACATCACGATCCTGCTGACCCACATAGGAATCGTGGAGGACCGGAAGTTGGCGGAGATCCTGGCCCCGGAGTGGGGCGTCGACCTGATCCTGGGAGGGCATTCCCACACATTCATGGAGCAGCCGGAGACCATAAACGGGATTCCGGTCGTCCAGGCCGGTTTCGGGAGCGGGCAGCTCGGGAGATTTGACCTGTATTTTGACAGGGAAAACAGAAAAATTACTGACTGGAAATGGGAGCTTCTGCAGGTCAATGAGAAGACCGGCGAGCCGGATCCGCTGATCGATTTTTATATGGACCGGTTCAGGACAGAAGTGGACCGGAAATACGACCAGGTGCTGGTCACTTTCCCTTGTGAGTACACCCATCCCGGTTTCCACAAGGAGACACAGCTCCTGGACCTGTTCGCGGATTTCTATCAGAGGACTTTTGAGACAGACCTGTTTCTGCTGTCGTCCAACGTGATCCGGGCAAAGAGGCTCGGGCCGGTGGTGACGCGCAAGGATTTTATTATCGCCTTTCCCTATGAGAATGCGGTCTATCAGCTGACAGTGAGCGGCAGGTGCCTGGAACAGATCATCCGGCACACCCTGCGGAAAAATGCCTGGGAGGGAACCTCGATTTATTTCCTTTTTTCCGAGAATATGCGTGTCGAGATCACGCGGGAGGAAAAGATCATTCAGAAGATGGAGATCTACGGGGGACCGGTCGAGGCGGACAGAAAGTATAAGCTGGGGATCACGGAATATGCCTACAAGAATCCGGAACTCTTTCTGGGAATCGCGCCCGAAGAGCTGGGCACGGAGATCCCTGTGAAAAAGCTGAGCGAGAACGACAGGGGGTCGCTCTGGAGCTTCTTCGCTCTGCACGATGAGATCAGCCTGAGGAATGAGGGCAGGCTGGTTCTCCTTGACTGAAGGAAACGAAGGATCAAGACGGCGCGGGCCCGTGCCGGATGGAGAAAAATGAATATTATTTTTGTTGTCAACAGTGCCGCACTGGGGGTGGGCCTGGCGATGGACGCCTTCTCGGTCTCGATGGCAAACGGACTGCGTGAGCCGGGGATGAGCCGCGGGAGAATGGGCGCGATCGCCGGGGTGTATGCCTTCTTCCAGTACCTGATGCCGATCACCGGCTGGCTCTGTGTGCGGTTTATCGTGGAGATTTTCTCCTATCTGGAGAAGATGGTCCCGTGGATTGCCCTCCTGCTGCTTCTTTTCATCGGAGGAAAAATGCTGATGGAAGGGCTGAAGGAGAGAAACGAACGGGAACAGGATACCGACAGACAAGGCCTCTCCGGGGCGGAGCTCCTGATTCAGGGAATCGCCACCTCCATAGATGCCTTATCCGTTGGATTCACGATTGAGCGGTACGGGTTCGCCCTGGCTAACGCAGCCGCCCTGATCATAGGCGCTGTGACCTTCGTCATCTGTCTGGGAGGGCTGGAGATCGGAAAGCGGGCGGGCACCCGGCTGGCCTGGAAGGCCTCCGTCCTGGGAGGATGTATTCTGATCCTGATCGGGCTGGAGATTTTCATCAAGGGTATGCTGTAGGAGTCCGGGAGTTCTCCTCAGGGTTCTCAGCACAAAGCACTTCGACATATAGATGAAAGACAGAAAGATCGGGCTGACGCCCCGGTTTTTCACGCCGGTGCACGGTAGTGTGCCGGTATGTTGCGGAAGAATGACTTTTTCCGGCGGCGGACTGCCGGGAAACAAGCAAAGACAGGCGGGGTTTGAGATGTTAGGTGTTGGCATTTACACGATCGTAACGGAATTGCTGGTGATCGCCGGAATTTGGAAAATTCTCATGAAATGCGGGGAGAAAGGCTGGTATGCTATCATTCCCGGCCTGCGCTATTACAAGCTCGGCGCCTGCAATGGCAAAGAGCGGGATGGTCTCCGCTGTCTTTTCCTGGAGATTATCGTCCGGATCATGTCTTTTTTTGATACCGAAGGGGATATCAGGACCCCCACGGAGCTGGTCATATCGCAGCTGGTTCTGGTGGGCGCGATTCTGCTGTTTATCTTCGAGATCCGCGTGATCTTCGGCGTGCTCCGCACTTTCAATATGAAAAAGAAGTGGGCCTTCCTGTGGGAGCTGGTTCCCTGGATCGTTACGCCGATCATTGGTTTCAGCAGCAGGTTCCAGCCGGTCAATCTGGGACAATTCAAGGAGGAAGGTCTCAAGGGAGGCCTGACTCCCGCAAATCTGAGCGCGCCTGCTGCCCACGGCCCAAGCGCGGAAGGACTTACCGTCAACATCAAGGAGAGGAAGGTGAGGGACTTCACCAGGAAGAGGTATCTTCTCAAGGATATCCATCTCTTCATCCCCAATGGATCGCTGGTACTGCTTCTGGGCGGATCCGGTGCCGGTAAGACGACCCTGGTCAGCGCGATCAACGGATACGAGAAAGCAAACGCCGAGATTCTGCTCAACGGAGTCAATGTTTATGAAAACTACGGGCAGATGAAATACAGGATCGGCTTTGTGCCGCAGCAGGATCTTCTCCGCATGAACGACACAGTGCGCAAAACCCTGAGCGACTCCGCGCTCCTGAGGCTTTCCGTGCAGACGAAAGAGCAGGAGAGAAACGAAAAGATCCACAGTGTCATGGAAATCCTGGGACTCACAGAAGGCGCGGACGGCCTGATCTCCAAGAAATCCGGAGGTCAGAAAAAGCGTATTTCGATCGGTACGGAGCTGATCAGCGACCCGGACCTCTTCATTCTGGACGAGCCGGATTCCGGTCTTGACGGTGTCATAGCCAGGGAGCTGTTCGAAAAGCTGAGAATGGTCGCGGATGAGGGAAAGATTGTCATCGCCATCACTCATACGCCGGACCGGGTCATCGAGCTCTTTGACAAGGTGATCGTGCTGGCAAAGGATTCCGGAAAGGTCGGAAGGCTTGCCTTCTACGGATCGCCTAAGCAGGCCAGGACGTTTTTTGGCAAGAAGACGATGGAGGAAATCGTCATGGCTGTCAACAGCGAGGAGGAAGGCGGCGAGGGCAGAGCGGATGAATTCATAGAGAAGTACGCGAAGATGACGACGACAAAGGGGGCGGCTGATCATGAATAAGAAAGTTCGATATCGCGGAAGGTTCTCCCAGATTGGAATCTATCTGGGAAAATTCCTGAGAATGTTCGTATATCAGAGTGACTGGACAGTGCTTCCCATGGCGGCGCTTATTTCCAGCCTGGTGGCATATGTCGTCGGCGCGAATATTAACAAGACCCAGGAGGGGACACTCACCGGCTGCTTTGCCATGGTCTGCGTATGCGTCTGGAACGGTTTTTTCAATTCGATCCAGTCTGTGTGCAGGGAGAGATCGATCGTCAAGAGGGAACACCGCTCGGGCATGCACATCAGCTCTTATATAGCTGCCCATATGATCTACCAGACCCTCCTGTGCCTGGCGCAGACGGTGATTCTTCTGTTTGTCTGCCAGCAGACGGGAGTCTTTTTCCCCACCGCGGGCCTGGTCACAAAATACTATCTGATAGACATGGGGATTTCCATGTTCCTGGTTACTTTTGCGGCCGACATGCTGTCCCTGGTGATTTCCTCCATTGTGCACAACACTACAACGGCGATGACCATGATGCCCTTCATGCTGATCTTCCAGCTGGTCTTCTCGGGAGGAATGTTCTCACTGGACGGATTTGCCAGGAAGTTTTCTAATGTGACGATCACAAAGTGGGGGCTCAACTCCTTCTGCGCGCTGGGCAACTACAACAATCTGCCCATGGTCACGCTCTGGAACAACATCTGGAAATTCCGTTCCATGGAGATCGACGGGCAGAAGCCGATCAAGATGATGACCAATTATATTATCAAAAATAACCAGCTCGACGAACTGCTTCTGGAGTCGGGCAGGTATAATATGAATCCGGCATACACGGCAACGGCGGAGAATGTCCTCCATTGCTGGGGCGTATTGGCCATCATGATTTTTGTGTTCGCACTCCTCGCGATGATTATTCTGGAGTTTATCGACAACGATAAGAGATGAGGGAGAGCGGATTTCAGAGGGAACCCTGCTTTTACAGGATTTTGACAGCGGGTCTTTAAAAGGCTCTGCGGACTTTTTATAGTTTTTTATAGTTATAGAATTTTATAGTTTTTTATAGTTATAGAAAAGGAAGAAAAAATGAGAATTTTACCGGAAGAGACCCAGTGCATGATCATTGACATGCAGGAGAGGCTGATGCCGGCCATGAGCGGCAGGAAAGACTGTGAAGACCGCGCTCTCATGCTGATCCGGGGGCTTAAGATACTGGAGATCCCCATGCTGATCACCCAGCAGTACACCAAAGGACTCGGGGACAGCATACCGGAGGTCTATGAGGCGGCAGGGACCAAAGAGTATTTTGACAAGAGGACATTCAGCTGCACAAAGGACGGAGCTATTCTGGCAGCCCTTCAGGAAAACGAGAGAGGGAATGTCCTGGTCTGCGGGACGGAAGCCCATGTCTGTGTGCTCCAGACCTGTATTGATCTTAAAGAGTTGGGATACAATCCTGTGCTGGTGACCGACGCGGTCGCGTCGCGCAAAAAGTCGGACAAAAAGATCGCATTGCAGCGGGCTGTTCAGGAGGGCATTCTGCTGACGACGGCGGAGGCGATTCTGTTCGAGCTCACCCTTGATTCCCGCAACCCCGTATTCCGTCAGATTTCCCAACTGGTGAAATAAGAGAAAGCCGGGGACGCGGACTGCAGTCGTCAAAGAAAAAAACAACCCCTGCAGCTTTGAACGCTATCCTCTTTGCCGGGTATCCGGCTAAGAGAATACAGCTCAAAGCTGCAGGGGTTTCTTTTTGCGGTCAATCGATTGTTCAGGACGCCTCAGGGATCAATCCTGCGCAGGCGATTCTGAGAAATCCTGTGAAATTCTGAGAAATCCTGTGGGATCCGGCGATCAGATATCGAACAGATCCGCATAGGCCTTGAGGGCACCGTCGGTCTCATGAGCGAGGACGCGCTTGGCCAGGAGCTTGCCGAGCTGGACGCCTTCCTGATCGAAGCTGTTCACGTTCCAGATGAAGCCCTGGAACATGACCTTGTTCTCGAAGTGAGCGAGCAGAGCGCCGAGGGATTCGGGATACAGGGAGTCGCCGATGATAATGCTGGAGGGGCGTCCGCCTGCGAATGCCTTGTTGGGGTTCTCATCGTCTTTGCCGCAGGCAAAGGCCATGATCTGGGCCACGACGTTTGCGCACAGCTTTTTCTGGCTGGTGCTGCCCTGGATGTCGACATCCATGCCGATCTGGCTGTCTTTGTAGCCGACGAACTGCATCGGGACGATGTTTGTGCCCTGGTGCAGAAGCTGATAGAAGGAGTGCTGGCCGTTGGTGCCGGGCTCACCGAAGATGACGGGGCCGGTCACGTAGTCGACGGGCTCGCCGAAACGGTTGACGGATTTGCCGTTGGACTCCATGTCGAGCTGCTGAAGGTGTGCGGGGAAGCGGCACAGAGCCTGGGAATAAGGCAGGACCGCGGTGCACAGATAGCCTTCGACATTGCGCTCATAAGCGCCGATCAGAGCATCGAGCAGGGCCGCGTTCTGACGGATATCGGGATTGAGGGCGGCCTTGTCGCTCTCGGAAGCGCCGTTCATGATGCGGGCAAAAATCTCGGGACCGAAGGCCAGGGAAAGAATAACAGCGCCGACACAGGAGGAGGAGGAATAACGTCCGCCGATGTAGTCATCCATAAAGAAGGCTTCCAGATAATCCGAGCTGGATGCAAGAGGGGAAGTCTCGCTGGTGACTGCCAGCATGTGTCTGGACGGATCCACACCTGCGTTGCGCAGAGCGTCGCGCACGAAGGACTCGTTGGTCAGGGTCTCCAGAGTCGTGCCGGACTTGGAAACAACGATGAACAGGGTGTGGGGAATATCAACGGATTTCAGGACGGCTGCCGCGTCGTCGGGATCGACGTTGCTGATGAAGCGGGCTTCCATCTTGAGGGAATCGTTGGTCTTTGCCCAGTTCTCCAGAGCCAGGTAGATGGCGCGGGGGCCCAGGTCACTTCCGCCGATACCAATCTGTACAGCAGTTGTGAACTTTTCACCGGCTGCGTTTGTAATTTCGCCGGCATGAACCTTGTTGGCGAAGTCAGCGGCTTTCTTCTGCTGGGAGACATAAAAATCGCGCTTGTTGACGCCGTCCGCAATGACATCGCCCTTGAGCTGTCCGCGGCAGAGCTGGTGGAGGACAAGGCGCTTTTCGCCGGTATTGATCACGGCGCCGCCGAGAAGCTCTTCGTATTTGGCGATCAGCTGGTGTTCGTCCGCGAGTTCCTGAAGAACATCGAGAGAGGTGTCATCGACGGCCTTGGCGGCAAAATTGTATTTCATCCCGCATGCCATGGGTACGCTGTATTCGGCGACACGCTTTGCACCGTTTTCGCCGGCCATAGCTTCGACGATATTGACGCGGCCTTTCAGTGCGAGAAATTTCTTATAGACATTAAGTGTGTCGAGATTTTTCCAGGAAATCATTTGAATCATCCTCCTTAATATAAAAAATGATTATTTCTCCATACAGCACAGAAAACTAGAAAAGGCATCGTTTTGTCCTGACCTGTAAAGCCCGGACATCCCGCTGCCGGAATGTGTTGCAGCAGATCCAGGCAGGGACAGACGAGAAAACCTGCCGGAATCGGCGGAACATAAATATTATAATGTATTTATGTGCATTGTGTCCAGTTTTTAGAGGATGATGCGGAGGGAAATAGTAATTTTTGTTACTTTTCAGACCGGCACGAACCCCGGGTTTTACGGCGAAAATCGCGCGCTCAGGCGCACTGCCTCCGATCGGAGCGGGAGCAGTGCCTCCGGCCGGAAACACGCTCAGTACCGCAGGTATATGCGCGCAGGATGTGCGCTGTGCTATCTTGCAATCGTTGTCACTCAATGGTATTCTGAGCGGGAAACAAAAAGTGAAATTCACTTCATCGTGGGTACGATCCTGCGATGAAGAATTCTGATCTGCAAAAATATACAGACAGAAAGATATATAAATAGAATAGAAAGGAAGACTCAACGTGATTTACAGTAACATTCTGGAAGCTGTCGGTAATACACCCATGGTGGAACTCCAGCGCATGCCCGAGCCGGGAAGCGCCAGGGTGCTGGTCAAGGTCGAAGGCCTGAATGTGGGGGGATCTATCAAGACGAGGACAGCCCTCAACATGATCGAGCAGGCGGAGAAGGAAGGCATCATCGGACCGGATACCATCATTGTGGAGCCCACGAGCGGAAACCAGGGAATCGGCCTGGCTCTGGTCGGAGCGGTCAAGGGATATCGAACGATTATCATCATGCCTGATTCGGTCAGCGAGGAGCGCGCAAAGCTTGTGCGCCATTACGGCGCGGAAGTCCGCCTGATCCACGACGCGGGCGACATCGGGGCATGTATCGACGAATGCCTGCAGACCGCCCTGCGCATGCAGCAGAAAAATCCCAGGGTTTTTGTACCTCAGCAGTTTTCAAATGTGAACAATACACTGGCACAGAAAAAGTACACAGCCCGGGAAATCCTGGACCAGGTGGACGGACCCATTCACGGTTTCTGCAGCGGCATCGGCACCGGCGGGACGCTGACCGGCATCGGTGAAGTTCTCAAAGAGCACAATCCGGATATCGAGATCTGGGCTGTCGAGCCCGAGAATGCCGCGATTCTGGCCGGCGGGACAATCGGGACACATATGCAGATGGGAATCGGGGACGGAATCATTCCCGACATCCTCAACCGCGAGATTTATGATGAGATCTGCGTCACGACCGACGCGGAGGCAATCGAGACCTCCAAGAGGCTTGCGCGGGAAGAGGGACTCATGGTCGGCATTTCCTCGGGGACAAACGTGACGGCGGCTCTGAAGCTGGCGAAAAAGCTGGGCGAAGGCAAGACGGTCGTGACAGTTCTGCCCGACACGGCGGAGAGATATTTTTCCACACCGCTGTTCGGAGAATAAAGCGGGAGAGGCGAAAATGGGAGACATGGAGAACAGACGTCATTTCCGGAAAATTGTCGTCACGGGAGGCCCGTGCGCCGGCAAGACGACGGGACTGACCTGGATCCAGAATACTTTTGAAAAAATGGGCTATACGATCCTGTTTTTGCAGGAGCCTGCCACTGAAATGATGACAGCGGGGGTCACTCCCTCCCGCTGCTCGTCGCCGCTGGCCTATCAGGAATTCCAGATGAAGCTCCAGTATGAAAAAGAGAAAATCTTTGAGCGTGCGGCGGAGGACATCGCCTACGCGCATCTGGAGAAAGACGGCGGTGAAGGAGGCGGCGCAGACCCGGAAGGAAGTGATCCCGGTCCCCGGAAGGTCCTGATCGTCTGCGACCGGGGCTTTTTTGACAACTGCGCGTATATGACCGGCGATGAGTTCCGGCAGGTCCTCGGGAAGCTGAATGTCACGGAGGAAGAGCTTCTCGAGAGCTATGACGGGGTCTTCCATCTTGAGACGACGGCAAAGAGAGCGTCCTTTTTTTACGGGACAGCCAACAACGCGGTGCGGACCGAGACGCCGGAAGAGGCGGCGGCCCTGGATGACCGCCTGATCGCCGCCTGGTCCGCCCATCCGCATTTCCGCCTGATCGAAAACCTCAACGGATTTGAAAACAAGATGAGACATCTGATCGCGGAGATCGCGGTCTGCCTGGGAGAACCGGTTCCGCCGGAGGTACGCCGCAGATATCTGATCGACTATCCAGACACCGCAATGCTGGATAAGCTGGATGAATGCCAGCGGGTCGAAATCCGGCAGACTTATGTCCTCTCCCCGGATAATACCGAGATCCGGATCAGGAGCCAGAAGAGCGGGAAGGACAGTATGTACTATGAGACCAAGAACATTCTGTCCGGAGGAAAGAGGCTTTTGGATTCAGAGCAGAGACTCTCCGCCCGCGCCTATCACGACCGGCTGAAAAACGCGGATCCCGGCAAGAGGACGCTGACAAAGCACCGCTACCGCCTGAACTGGAAAGGACACAGCTTTGCCATAGACCTGTACGAAATCTGGAAGGACCGGGCCCTGCTCGAAGTGTCCCTGTGGGATGAGAATCAGACAATCGAGTTCCCTCCGTTTTTGAAGATTCTCAAAGACGTTACGGGAGACGAGAGGTATGAAATTTCGACCCTGGCGCGGAAGGATGGTCCCGGGGAGGTCTGAAGACAGAGCCGCAGGCGGTACAGTATTTTGGCCGGAGCCGGTCCGGCAGCCGGGCGGAGGAAGCGGAAAGGCAGGAAGACAGAGTCGCATCCGCGTGCAGCACTTTTCAATGTGAGAAGGAAAACCGGACGGAAGGAGAAGCGGAAGGCAGCTGGGCATCTGCTCAGGTGATGTACGAGGGAGGTAAACACAATGGGTGAAAGGTGTCTGAAAAGAAATAAACACAGCCGCGCGCTTACCTTCATGCTGCCATTGGCTCTGGCGGCTGCGCTGCTGATGACCGGGTGCGGGAAAAAAACCGGAACCGGTGCCGGCGGGGGCCGGGCAGACGGCGGGAATGCCGGTACACAGGAGACCGCGGCTGTTGAAAGCAAAGACAGCGGAGAGAAGTCCGGAGCGGAAAGCGGTGTGAAAGAGTCGGCCGCTGACGCGGGAGCCGGAGCAACAGGCGCGCAGACTGCGGCAGACAAGGAAAAGGGCAAGGCGGCAGACAAGGATGCCGCAGCCGGAAAGACCGGTGCTGAGCCGGCGGCCAAAGCGGATGCCGGGGCAGACAAAAAGAAAACTGCGGCGGCAGCAAAGACCGGGGCGGAATCGGAGACCAAATCGGAAGCCGGGACCGGCAAAAAGGAAACTGCTGCAGCGTCAAAGACCGGGAAGAAGGCAGGAGCCGAAAGTGAGGCAGAAGCCGGCAAAAAGGAAACTGCGGCGGCAGCAAAGACCGGGAAGAAGGCGGGCGCCGAAAACGGGAAAACATCCACTGCGGCTGCGGCAGCAGGAAAAGAAACCCCTCTGACCGAAAAGGCCGGCGGCGGAAGTGTGGGGGAGGACAAAGCCTCCGAAAACACGCAAGAAGACAAATACGCGGACTACAGTGAATTCAACAGTTCCAAAATGGGTTTTTCCTTCAGATATGATCCCGCGAATACACCGGACACCACAGATACCGGCGCATGCGAGATGATCATCGGCAAAGAAAAGAAGCTGACCGGACTTTTTGTCAGCAGCCTCTCCGCGGAAGACATGCCGGAGGCATCGCAGATCCTGGAAGAGGAGGCGGAGGATGTCCGGCAGAAATACAAAAACGCCATGGTGCAGGAGCCCGAGAAGAGCAGCCTCACAGTGGACGATCACGACCTGACCGGACAGACCTGGGCCTACAGCCTGCCCTCGGGAGGAACTGTCGAATGCGCCTCCTACATAGAGATCCGCGGCGGGCGCTGCTCGTTCTTTAAGACAGAGGCCATGCGCGGAGACACGGCGCCTGCGGATGACGCGCTGAAGCTGGCGATCCGCACTTTGAAGTTCGCCAATGATAAGACCAAAAAGGCCGCCTCCAAAACCTCCTCGACTGCGGAGGCCGCGGCGGAGTCGAAGTCGGAAAAGGAGAAGAAGTCCAAAAAAGACAGCTCGACAAAAACGGTCGGCATCGCGGACCTGACTGACAGCACGGATGAAAAAGAGAGCGAGACAGAGACGTTCGGCGAAGCCTATTCCTTCGATGTGGACGAAAAATGGCTCGTCGTTCCCAAGGATACTTCGACGACTGTCTATACCAGAGGCTCTATGCAGGGCGCGTATTTTGTAGTCGACAAAATCGAGATGGAGGAGAAACCTGCCAATTATCTGTCCAACAGGGTGGAGGAGATCAAACAGAAGCTAGGGGACCGGCTTCTCAACGACCCTGAGGTCAAGACCGTGGAAGTGGGGGAGAGAAGGCTGACCGGCATCGAGTATGAGTATGTTTCGGCCGACGGGGCCAGAAATCTCTATCAGGCAGAGTACATCGAGACAACAGCCCTGGGGACGTTTACCTGGGAACTGGCCTGCAACCAGGGCGACAACGAGTCTGTCGCCGCTATGCTGAGCGCCATGGAGACATTCATGCCAAACTGATCAAAGGATCAAAAAAATAATCAAAAAATGATTAAAAAAATCCGGACAGAGTTCCTGAGAATCATCTCAGAGAATCCTGTCCGGATTATGTTTTCAGCGGGAACGGAAAAATGCATCGGGGCCTTTTGACGCCCGGACGCGCAGGAGAGAAAGACCCGGTATTTTCGGGAGGCCGCTCTCCCCGGCCCGGGTGACCGCGGTGTGCATGACTATGCCCAGCAGCAGAACTCCCGCGTAGATCAGGAAACACTGCGTCCACTGGCCGGATTTCTCGAAGCAGCAGGGGACCAGCATCCTCAACAGAGTCTGCGACACATACATGGGCAGGCTGACAGCGCCCAGCCACGCGAAAAAGGGGCTGCGGAAAACGCCGGCATGACACAGGAGACCCTCCCCGCTGAACACCAATGTGACAACGAGGAAGAGCAGATAGAAGCAAAGAATACCGTAACGTTCATCCGCGCTGCTGCACATGTAGATCCCTGTCAGCGCCAGGCCCGCGAGAGCCGAGAGGGTGATCAGGGCCCGTACATAGACAGAGCGGACCCGCCCCCGGATGAGGCGGCTGAGTTCAAAGGCTGTGGCTCCCATGGACATTTCCGCAAAAGCGCGGATATTGGTCTTATAGGTGAAAAAGAACCAGTCCTCTATGTCGCCCAGGGATCCGGTGAGGACAATGATGGCCCCGAGCAGAGCCGCGCACAGAAGCGGCGCGAAAATGCGCGTGTAGGCGCGGTAAAATCTTCTGCAGAGGGGATAGACGAAGAACATCGCGATAAAAAGAGAACTCAGATACCAGGTGCAGCCGATAAACGGCCTGCCAAGCCCCATTCTCTGCAAAAAAAGCAGGGAAGGGAGCCTTTTGACAAAGTAGGAGGCTCCCAGGCTTCTGCCGGTCATAAAGCGCACCAGAGGTGTGAGGGCGCAGGCCGTCAGATAATAGGGCAGAATCGCCTTTGCCTTATGCTCGATGAACTGCATCGTCTCCCGGACAAGGCCCGTGCGGAGTCCCGGAGTTTCCTTGCCTGCCCGGATCTTTTTGTAGATCGAGGCGGCCATCAGGTATCCGGTCACCAGAAAGAAGAACTCTACTCCCATGTTTCCGTGCCTGAAAAAGGTGACCGGAATTCCGCGGACGAGCGCGATCATCTTTTTCCGGTCCCAAAGGTCCAGATTGATATGAAATAGAATAATAATCGTTGTGAAAAGAAAACGCAGCAGTTCAATGCCGTTGTTTCTTTTACCTGCCGTTCCTGTCGTTCCTGTTGTTACTGTCGGGGAGGCGGCTCCCTCCGCGGGATGTGCCGTCTCCCCGTCCTTTTCGTTTGTCATTGAAAAATACTCCTGTATTGGTGTATCCGCCGATCCTTCTCCCAACCGCCAGTCTGCCGGATTATTTGTTTCACCCGTCCGTCTGCCGGATTATTCGTCCCACCCGTCTCTCAGGCGGATGATGACAGCAATGGGCCTGATAAACTCGCCCTCTTTGAGGACGATGTCTTCCGGATGCGTGACCGGGGGAAGTTCGAAGGTGTCCTCGAGCTCTACCTGGATCCAGGACCTGGCTTCTTCGATGGCGTTGTAGAGGACTTCATCCAGAGTGTCTCCCTCCGCGTAGCACTGGTCGAGGTCCGGAAAATAGCCGTGGTAACCGCCGTCTTCTCTTTTGCTGAATACTGCCGGATAAATAAATTGCATATCGTCTACCTCCCTGGTATAAGTCTGATCTGTGGATCTGTTCCCGTCCTCTCTGCAAAAGCCGCAGGGCAAAAGCCTTCACGCGCATGCCGCAGTACAAAAGCCGCAGGGCAAATGCCTTCACGGGTATGCCGCAGTACAAAAGCCGCAGGGCAAATGCCTTCACTTATTTGCTGAGCCGGAAGCCGGAACATAGCCGGGAAACGCGGCGGGCAGAACAATGTGCCTTCAGTACGTCCCCTCAAACTCTCATTATATCCTTTTCGTGATTGCCGGCGCAACATCTCCGGTCAATATCTTCCCTGATTAACCAGTGTTTTTTTGCTCTCTGATGCGTTATAATAAAGCGTCAGGCTGTGGGAAACAGCGGAGAATTGGAAGGCAGGGAGCATATATGGATAACAGAGATATTAACGGCGTCGGAAACGATATTATGAACGCTGTGAACGATGCTGTCAACCGCGGAGATTATTCCGGGCTGAATGACACGCTCAGAAATTTGACCGGGACCGCGGCCGGGACC
>JAUNEM010000299.1 GCA_030525515.1 Eubacteriales bacterium | reverse complement strand
TCACGATCTCCCGGTAGAGCCTCGCCGAACTGAAATAGGCATGATCCATGAAATATCCGAAGCCGTCCGGGTTGATCGGCTTGTCGTGGATCTTCTCCAGCATATATGCCTCATCAAAGCCATAGGCCTTCCCCAGCTTGTCCGTGATCCCGAAGGCGAACAGGTCTTCGGTCGTGGCAAAGGTTCTGCCGTAGAGCTCCTCAAAGTGCTTCTTCGCCTCGTCCCCCAGCGCCGTGATCACATCCACATCGCGGTAGGCGAGATAGAGGCTTCCCTTCCCGCGGTCACTCCCGGCAACCTCATAATAGGACATGACCTGCTCGAAGGGCAGCTCAAAGGGATATCCGATGTCATGGAAGAGCGATGTCAGCCCCCAGTACTCGAGGAAGCAGCAGGCGGCCGCATGGTCCTCCTCCAGGTTTTTCTCCGACGGATCAAACCCGTAGAAGGCTTTGAATTTCTCCCTGAAGACCCTGTTCGTCTCATAGATGGCCAGTCCCAGCGCAAAGACATAGACAGAGTGGGAATAATGATCGCGGTGCTTCATCAGGAGTGAGCTGCCGTTGGACTCATATTCCGAAAGCAGTTCCACCATCTTCTTGGACTTGCCGTAGTGGCCGAAAAAGATCTCCAGATAACAGTAATAGATCGTATAGGCATCCTCCGCCACACCGGAATCGATGAACTTTTCCAGCTCCCGCTCCAGACACAGGCGGTTGACATCCATCTGCATATTGTAGGGGATCTGCCCCTTTCTCAGACTGGTTCCCGTGTATTTTCCGGTCTCCATTTCCTGGTCCGCTGCGGGGTCAAAACAGAGTCCCTCGCACCGGTCATGAAGAAAGCGGAGCGAGGCGGACTTGAGGTCATTTTTCTTCCCCGTGGAATGCAGGGCCGGCTGCGCAGGCCCCGCCTGTCCTCCAAATCTGGCGCAATTGGCCTTGCGCATGTTCCCGATCGCCGAATAAGACATATCCAACTCCTTTCAGTGACTTCATTGCCACAAATGCGCACATTCCCCTGACCCTCACAAATCGGAGCAGAGTCCGCACCGGTCTGCCAGCCCCAGGAAATAGCCGTGTTGGCTGTCACTCCCGTCTCCGGCCCGGACAGTTTCCCGTATCCATTCCCTGGTAAGATCGTTTCCCATGGCGCGGCCGGAACACAGAACGGCAATGACTGCGTCCGCCTCATCCGTGATCATTCTGCGGTCCATCTGCTTCAGGATCTCATAAATATTGTAAGTAAAAGGATCCATAAGACGGTATTTCCTGCTCCTGGAGACCTTTCCATACCCTTCCTCATAGACCATCATGATATAGGCGTCAAAGATCGACCTGATTTTTCCTGCTCTTTCCTCCTCACTGCTCCACGAGCTGTCACCGCAGGGTTTTAACAGTTTTTCCGTGCGGTCACTCAGATTATGGTAAGGTTTGCGCTCTGTCTGACCTTCTGCCCATTCATCCAGCTCCTCATCCGGCACTTCCTGCAACCCGGTGAGCCATTCCCTCGCCTCAAAGGCAAAAGGCCCCTCTTTTTCTATCATCTGTCTGCAGAATTCCTCTATATCCTCCCGCAGCACGTCACTTTTAAGCCCGCACCAGTACGTGTAGCTGTTATCGTCAGTGCGGTCCCCCCAGCTGTAGCCGGTCAGCCGGCAAAAGGCAAATCTTCCCGGCACATCATCTCTAAATGCTGCTTTCTTCAATATTTCACTGTCATTTTCCCTCGCAGCCTGTTCCCTGATCACACAGTACCTGCTCCAGTCCTCATCCGGACCGGCCCCGTCCGCCGGACCGGGAAATGACTCCCCGATCCTGTACCTGCGCCTGAACTTTGGCATCCACCACCCCCGGCCATGGATCGCAATATACTCGATCAGGTTCCTGTCCAGTCTGCGGTCAAGCCCTGTACAGTCCGATAAATTCAGGTCCCCCGATTTCAGTCTGTCCCAGTCATCACTGAACACGTTAAAGCCCATCAGAACCTCCCGGGAAAAAATACGGCAAAACGTAAACTCTGTTTCTATCATACCATAGCGGGGGAGTTTTTACCGTATATTAATACATTAGTATTTTTTATAGCGTCTTTATTGTAGCATTTCATACGTTTTTGAAGAAAATAATATATACATAAATGCGGGTTATTCCATGCTGCAGTTCTCCGTTGAGATTCACAGACACAAAAAGCCCGCGCGTGTGCCGGACCTGTCTGCAGATCCGGCACCCGCGCGGGCTTAAAAAAGGGCATAAAAAAAGTGGAGACGACGGGCATCGAACCCCCGACCTCAGCGTTGCGAACGCTGCGCGCT
>JAUNEM010000102.1:7067-9125 GCA_030525515.1 Eubacteriales bacterium | reverse complement strand
AGTTTTTTCATTAAATCACAACGCGTCCAGGGAAATCATCTTTACCCGGACGAGTCTTTCATTTGTCCCTGAATAATAATTTGAATTATAATCTGAATAACCTGAATGATTGTCTGAATAATATATAAGATTCTGAATACTATTAAAAGATCATTCTCAAATTAATTATGAATCAAAACCGGTTTCTGCCGGAATTGTCTGCCGGTCATGATACCGGATGGTCAATGACCTGCGGCTCTAGATCAGACCGCACAGACATTCAGCTTGCCGTTGCAAAGAAATGCCTCAATTTCTTTCATCGCGGTCACTTCGTCTGTGCCTTCAACTGTCACGTCGACTGTCTCGCCGGCAGATGCCTGCAGGGACATCATCCCCATAATGCTCTTGGCATTCACTCTTCTGGTACCATGTTCAAGATAGACACGGCTCTCATACCTGCTCGCAACCTGCACCAGTTCGGCAATCGGGCGGGCTTCCAGCCCCTGCGGACGATTGACCACGATTGATTTTCTCAGCATAAACAAACTCCTATCCTGCGGCTTTACCGCCGTAAAAAAATCAAAGCTATGGAAACGCCGGAGTTTCCTCCTGCCATTTCCCAGTTTCGAACGTCCACCGCAGCCCTGTTCTGCCCCTGGCGGCCGTACGGATTTCACAGCAAGCTTCTGTCTGTCCTCCGGGCCGGTTCCGAACCGGCGTCTTCCCGTCCGCTGCCGCAGCCATGAACGCCGGATCATCCGCCATGAAACGGCCATCCGGGTCATCCAGACCGCATAAAAAATGCTCACTGCATTTGCTGAATTTTTTGAGCCAGAGAAGCCAGTTTTCTCATCCGGTGATTCATCCCCGACCGTCCTACCGGAGGATCAGCAAGTTCCCCCAGTTCAGAGAGCGAGGCTCCCGGATGTTCTTCCCTTAAATCGGCCGCCTGCCGGAGCTGTGCCGGCAGATCCCGCAGGATCCCGCTTTCGCGGAGTATGCGGATATCTTCCAGCTGGCGCACGGCGGACTCCACTGTCTTTCCAATGTTTGCCGTCTCACAGTTCACCCGACGGTTTACGTTGTTCCGGACTTCTTTGTAGATCCGGGCATTTTCCATCGCCATCAGGCTGACAGATGCCCCCATCAGCTGCAGAAGCCGGACGATATCTTCCGAGTCTTTCAGGTAGACAACAAAGTACTTTTTGCGGATTGTAAGTCCCGCATGAATACCCTGCTCCCCGAGCACCTCCCGGAGCTGGTCTGCCTGAGGCTGTGAAAAACACCGGAATTCCAGATGATATCTCGTCTTCGGATCGTTCATGAATCCTGTACAGAGAAACATCTCCCGCAGATATGCTCTTCCCGCTGTTCCCTTCACAAAGGCCTCCGGAAGCGTTCCGTCCTTTTGACGGATTACCCCGTCCCGGCCGACCGCCTTCATCTTTTCCATCAACCCGGTGAACTGCAGCGGAAGAAGCTTCAGCTCCGTTCCCGGATCTGTCTCCCCTCCGCCTGCCGGCACGGATATGCCGGACAGCAGAAACCTCGCGTCTGGAACCGACGCGGTCTGACCGTTTTTTACTTGTTTTTCCTCTTTTACGCCATCTTTTTCAACATCATTTTTGACGTCATTCTTACTGGCTCTTATCCCTTTTGCGTCCTTTCTCCAGCCCTCCGCTCTGCCGGACTGCGAGGAGAACCAGGGCGCAAATAAATCAGGACTAATATTAACGGTTTTCTGTATCAATGTAAAGCATTTTCTCAGAGCTGCGGGATTTCCTCCCGATAAAACCAGGAAAATCCCCCCATTTTCCCCGGGAACCAGTTCCCCTATGTTGATCAGGAGAGCCGCCGCGGCCGTCTCCCTGGCCTGCCTCCCGGAGGGTATGATCCGGGCGAGCTCCGCCCGTAAATTGCCGGAAAACGACATGCCTTCTCCTTCCCCGGACCGCCTGCCGCCCGAAAACGCCTGCAAAAAACATCTGTCAAAAAAACTGAAGTCATAAAAAAGGACTTGTAAAAGCCATAAAAAGGCCTGTAAAACCAACGCCGCACTGCTGCCCGGCGGCAGAACGC
>JAUNEM010000102.1:0-7057 GCA_030525515.1 Eubacteriales bacterium | reverse complement strand
CGGATTTTCTTCCTGCAGCCTTTTTTTCACATCCCGATGGCTGATCCTCAGCCCGTAGTCCCCCTGCCCCTTCAGGTCCTCATAGAGACAGTTGGCGATCGTAACGCTCCTGTGCTGTCCGCCTGTGCAGCCAATGCAGATGACCAGCTGGTTTTTTCCCTCCTCGACATAATGAGGGATCAGAAAGCTGATCATGTCCGCCAGCTTTTTCCGGAACTCCGTCGTCTGCGGATAAGAGAGGACAAAGTCCTGTACCGGCTTGTCGTTACCCGTCAGCGGCTTGAGCTCCTCGACATAAAAGGGATTGGGCAGGAATCTTACGTCAAACACCAGATCGGCGTCCAGCGGAATCCCGTTTTTGTATCCGAACGACACAATCGACACCATCAGGGAGTTATATTTCTGGTCGTCGACAAAGACCCTGATCAGTTCCTCCCGGAATTCTCTGACAAGGAGATTGGAGGTGTCGAAAACATAGTCCGCCTTTGTCTTGATCTGGCGCAGGATCTCCCTCTCCTTCCTGATACCCGTCTCCACACTTCCGTGAGGCTCACAGGGATGAGCGCGGCGGGTCTCTTTGTAGCGGCGGATCAGGGTCTCATCATCCGCGTCCATAAAGACGATCTCGTAGGGATATCCCTTCTCTCTGAGTGCCGCCAGCACCTCCTCAACATAGACAAAGGGCCTGTCCGCACGCACATCCAGTCCCAGGACGACCTTATCCACACCGCTGCCCGGCTTGAATACCAGCTCCATAAATTTGTCTATAAGTCTGACCGGAAGATTATCCACACAATAGTATCCTTCATCCTCCAGTATTTTGATGGCGGTCGCTTTGCCTCCTCCGCTCATACCGGTCACTACGACAAAACGCATTTTTCTCCCCCTCCCGTAAATTCCGGGCGCAAATGGCATCCCTCACTGACCTCTATGTTCTGACAGCTCTTTCCGGCTCTCAGAATTCTCCCAGGAAGATCACTTCCCTTTCCAGCCTGATGCCTGCGTCCTCAAAGACCTTTTTCTGCACGTCCTCGATCAGCCGGCGGATATCCGTTGAAGTCGCTCCGCCCCGGTTGATCACAAACCCGCAGTGCTTCTCAGAGACCTGGGCGCCGCCGACGCTGTATCCTCTCAGTCCCGCGTCCATGATCAGCTTGCCCGCAAAATATCCCTCGGGCCGCTTGAAAGTGCTTCCGGCGCTGGGATATTCGAGGGGCTGTTTGGCGCGGCGCTCCGCCGCAAGTTCCAGGATCCTGGCCCTGATTGCCTCGCGGTCGCCTTCCTCCAGTTCAAATTCCGCGCTCAGAGCGGTAGAGGGGATCCTGCGGAGGACACTTGTCCTGTATCCGAACTCCATCTCTTCCCCGGTCATTACACGGAGACTGCCGTCCGGCATGAGCATGCGCACCGAGCGCACGACCTGCTTCATCTCCCCGCCATAGGCTCCGGCATTCATGACAAGGCCGCCGCCCACGGTGCCCGGGATCCCCGCCGCGAACTCAAGTCCCGCCAGGCCATGATCCCTGGCGGCAATCGCGACAGCCTTCAGCGTCGCGCCGGCGCCCGCAGTCACCCGGTTGCCTTGTACACGGATCTCGTCCAGCGCAGGAGAGTTCTCCTGCAGCGGACCTGCGTCCGAAGAACTCCCGGCCGCCTGCCCGGACTGCGAAAGATCATCCGCAGTATCCGGAGCATCCGCGCCCACGGCAGTGACGATCACGCCCCTGTAGCCGCCGTCTCCGATCAGCAGGTTTGTTCCCTTTCCCAGAATGAAAAAGTCCTGACCGAGTCCCCTGAGCAGGGTCAGGAGTTCTGCCATCTCCCCTTCCGTCCTCACAAAGACCAGCGCGTCCGCCGGACCTCCGGTTCGGAAAGAACAATGCCGGTCCATGGGCTCATTATATCTAATTCGACTGATTGGAAGAATCTTCTCTATCTCTTCCTGTAATGATTTGTGAATCACATCTCCTCCATCCTGCGTAAGATCCGGGACTTCTCCGCCTGACAGATCAGTCCCCCTTTCCGCTGATGTTTTTTCCGCTGCTTTTTGCCATTATGAGGCTTTCGAATCCGCCCCGCCCCCGGGTCTGTCCGGATCTTTCCTGACATTCCGGAAGACATCAGTCCTCTTCTTCCTCATCATCCGCTCTCTTGCGCATCAGGTTCTTCTGGAAACGCTGATAGAGCTCATGAGCGGCATTATATCCCATCAGCTTCTGCCTGTGATTGGCCGCGGCGGACTCACAGATGATCGCGACATTCCGCCCGGGCCTGACCGGCACCCGGTGGCAGGTGACCTTCGTTCCCAGATACTCGGAATAGGAGTCCTCCATTCCCAGCCTGTCAAACTCTCTGTTTTTGTCCCACTCCTCGAGATGGATCTCCAGATCAATGCTCTGGCTCTCCCTCACGCTGGAAACACCGAACAGAGTCTTGACATCAATAATGCCGATTCCGCGCAGCTCGATAAAATGCTTGGTGATCTCGGGAGCTGTTCCGATCAGGGTCACCTCACTCACCTTGCGTATCTCCACGACATCATCCGAGACCAGACGATGTCCCCTCTTGATCAGCTCCAGCGCGGCCTCCGACTTACCGATCCCGCTGTCCCCGGTCAGGAGCAGTCCGATTCCATAGACATCTACCAGCACACCGTGTACCGTGATGCAGGGAGCCAGCCTGACATTGAGCCACCTGAGAATTTCCGCCATAAAGGGGCTGGTCGCCTGACTGGTCAGATACATGGGCATCCCCATGGAATGAGCCAGCTCCAGAATCATAGCATCCGGCTGCAGACCCCTTGTAAAAATGACCATGGGCACATCCAGGGAGAAGAGCTTTATGAAAATCTTCCTCTTGTCCTCATCGCTCATCTGGTCAATGTAGGAATGCTCTACCAGGCCTATGAGCTGGATCCTCCCTGCGGCGAAATGGTCGAAATATCCTGTTAGCTCCAGCGCGGGACGGTTGACCTCCGACTGCCGGACCTTGCGCCCCGAGATGTCTATCTCAGGAGTCAGGTTCACCAGATTCATTTTTTCAACGACTTCTTCGATTTTTATGTATGCCATCCCTGCTCCTTCCCTTATCGGATCCTCTGCCTGCCGATCCGCGCCTGCATCTCTGCTGCTGTTGTTGTAAAAAACCTTTTCCGGTCTATCAGTTTCTTTTTTTCAAAACGATCGTGGTCATCTCATGCTCATCGCCCTCGACAGAGATGATCGGCGTCACCGAGGCACGGGAATAAATTCCCGCCACGTGGCCTCCATACAGATAGACGCCCGTCATATTGCTGAAGGACTTCCATCGGGGGTTCTCCTCCCCGAAGAAAATATTTTCCGTTCTGTAGGGCTGGACAAATTCCTGCAGAATGTAATCCGTGTCAGCTCTGGCGTCGAGCTGCGCGGTCCACTCCTCTTCGTCCATCAGGCGCCCCGGATAAATGCCGTGGGCCCCGTAGGAATCGCGCGGCTTGATGATCCACCTCTCACGGTCTTCCCGCACCGAAGAGCGGTCCGCCTCCTCACGGGTCAGCATGGCCGTATAAGGCACATGAGCCGCAATAAAGGCATTGTCCTCATCCGTCAGAAAAGCCGCTGTGCGGGGATCATGCAGGATCCTGAAAAGAACCTTGTCGTGCACGACCTGCGTGCAGAAGTCCCCGATCAGGCACACCTTCCTGTCCCGGACCGCCTCAAGGAAAGGCTGCACCTCGTCTCTGTGCGCCAGAATATCGCTCGTGACAGCCCGCCGGTAGACGGCGTCGATCACATGCCCGTCCTCCGTCAGAAGCCGGCCGCCCTCATAGCGCAGCCTGCGGATCTCCGCGACACAGGCCGGGCATCCCGCCCTTTGAAAAGCCTCTCTGAAGGCCTCGAACTCCGCTGAGGAAGAACCTTTTTCCAGAAAGTCCACAATTGCTACGGACGGCAGGGAACCCTGTCCGGAAGGACTTCCGTCCCCCTCTTGTCCTTCCTGTGCTTCTTTCCAGATTCCCAGAAAGACCTCCACCCAGGAGTCAAACAGCTCGAACATGACCTGCTCGTACTTTCCGTCCATCTCCCTGTAAAGGAGCGTATTCCTGTAAGTGCGGTAGAGCTCGGCGTTCTCGTTCATCGCGCTGCTCCCGTCGGCATTGAACTCACAGAAACGGAAGTCCCCTGTCTCTTCATTCAAAAAAATATCCAGACGGCAGACAGGCAGCAGTGTCCTGTAGGCCGGCCGCCTGAGGATCATTTCCTCCAGCTCCGCCGGGAAACCGAACATAGCCCTGTAATCGGGGTTGTCCAGATACTCCTCGATCACACGCACCAGAATCCGCCAGGCCTGCTCCAGATCCGCCTTCAGCTTCCCGAAGCCCTCCTCCGAAAAATACTTGGGCAGATATCCGAACTTGATCGGCACTCCCTTATAAGTCGCCGTCCCCCGGCGCATCTCCTCGACCTGGGCCCTGCCGGAAGCCGCGTGCCCGGCAAAATTGCTTTCCACCAGTTTCCGCGGTTCTTCAGTGACAGTCATCTTCATTTTGGGCACTCACCCCCTGCTTTTGTATCAATTGTCAGCTTTCTGCTTTCCGGCTGCTCACCGCTTTCAAATTTCTGCTTTCTGTTTTCCGCTTTCGGATCTCCGCCTTCAGTTTTCAGAAGCGTGGAAATAATCCCAGATCTCCTGCGCCTGCTTCTCCGGAATCCCCGGAACCGCCGCAAGTTCCTCCCTCGACGCGGCAATAATGTCATCAATCGATTTAAAGTGCCGCATCAGCGCTTTTTTCCGGGCAGGTCCGATTCCCGGGATCGCGTCCAGGCGCGAAGTCACCTGTGCCTTCCCGCGCAGGGACCGGTGGTACTCGATCGCGAAGCGGTGCGCTTCATCCTGGATGCGGGTGATCAGCTTGAACCCTTCTCCGGAAGTGTCGATCGGCACCTCCACATTTTTATAAAAAAGCCCCCGGGTCCTGTGATTATCATCCTTGACCATACCGCAGACAGGAATATCCAGTCCGAGTTCCTCGAGCACCGAAGTCGCGATATTGACCTGGCCGCGGCCGCCGTCCATCATGATCAGATCCGGAAAGCGGTTGAAGCTGCCCAGCTCGGAATCCAGATTCTTCTCCTCCATCACGCGCTGCTCCTCCATTCCGTGAAGGAAACGGCGCGTCAGCACCTCACGCATACAGGCGTAATCATTCGGTCCCGCGACCGACTTGATCCGGAATTTCCTGTAATCGCTCCGCTTGGGCTTGCCGTTTTCATAGACGACCATGGATCCGACATTGGCAAAACCGCTGATATCCGAAATATCATAGGCCTCCATACGTCGCGCCGAAGGCAGGCCCAGAAGATCGGCGATCTCCTTGGCCGCCCCGATCGTGCGGCCCTCTTCCCTGCGCAGACGTTCGCGGTCCCTCTGCAGGACGATCAGGGCATTCTGCCCCGCCAGTTCAACGAGCTTCTCCTTCTTTCCTTTTTTCGGCACAAAAAGAGTGACCCTGCTCCCCCGCCGGGCGCTGAGCCAGTCCTCGAGCAGCTGATGGTCCTCCGGCTCCACCGGAAGGAAAATCTCCTTGGGGACAAAGGGAGTCGCCGCGTAGAACTGCTGGATAAATCCGGACAGGATCTCGCTCTCCGTTTTCCCGCCGACGTGGACCATATAGTGGTGCTCGCGTCCCATAAGCTTTCCTTCGCGGACGAAAAAGACCTGGATGACGCCGTCCGCGTCGGCATTCTCATGCTCCACCGCGATTCCCAGAACATCCCTGTTTTCCCCGACGCCCTCGGACATCTTCTGCTTCTGGGCGACCTGCTGCACACTGTTCAGAAGATCCCGCCAGCGAATGGCCTCCTCAAAGCGCATATCCTCCGAGGCCTGCTGCATTTTTTCCGTCAGATCCCGGATGACCGGCTTGTAATTTCCCGCCAGGAACTCGAGGGCCATATCGATTTTCTGTCGATAGACATCCGCCGGGACATTCCCTGTACAGGGTCCGGAGCAGCGGTTCATATGATAATTCAGACACGGCCGGTCCTTGCCGAAATCCCTGGGAAGCACCCTGCTGCAGTCCCTCAGGCCATACATGCGGTTGATCAGCTCAATCGTACTGCGCACAGCCTGCGAACTCGAAAAAGGCCCGAAATAGCGGGATTTGTCCTTCTTCATCTGCCGCGAAAACAGGACACGGGGATACTCTTCCCCCACCGTGACCTTGATATAGGGATAAGTCTTGTCGTCCTTGAGCATCGTATTGTACTTGGGACGGTGCTCCTTGATCAGGTTATTCTCCAGAATCAGAGCTTCCAGCTCCGAATCCGTCACTATATATTCAAAGCGATCGATCTGCTTCACCATCCGGTCGATCTGAGGCCCCCGCCCCACGATCTTCCGAAAATAAGAACGGACGCGATTGTGAAGGTTCACCGCCTTCCCCACATAAATAATCGCGTCCTGCTCATCGCGCATAATATATACGCCGGGCTGCCCCGGCAGCTTTTTCAAATCCTCAGAAAAATCTTTCATTATTTGATTTGGTCTTATGATAAGTCCTTTTTAAATGTCCTTCGGAGCCGGATATTCTTTGTAATCCCAATCGGGCTCCGAAGAGACATACTTTGTTTTTTATTTTTTAAAAATCAAGGTCGTCCAGCGACACCTGTGAGTATCTGCCTCTCTCGCCTTTATTTTTGCGCACCAGTTCCTCAGGGGAGTACTTCTCCCCTTCCGCGGTGTTTTCTTCAGAGGAACTATCCCCTGCTTTTTCCATCATCGAATCCGCCTTCCCGGGCATCTCCTGATTGCGGAGGGACTTCTGCGGTTCCTGGCCGCGGAGGGATTTCTGTGTTTCCTGATTCCGGAGAGATTCCCGGGATTTTCTTTCACCCATGGGGAATTCCTGCAGGGTCTTTTCCCTTCTGCTCTCTTTTCCTGCCTCGCCGGCAGTTCCCTTCGGCTCTCTTTCAGGCATGGTGTCCGCGGATGCGCTGTCTGCCGGACGACTACCGTCGGCTGCAGCCTCTGCCGGGACAGTTTCCGTGAAATCCGCAGGCGCGGAAGCCGCAGCTTC
>JAUNEM010000298.1 GCA_030525515.1 Eubacteriales bacterium | reverse complement strand
AGCATAGACCCTTCAATGCAAATATGATAAAATCAGTTCTGGACCGGCTGTCTGGAGAACACCCACAGCTATGTACATCCGCAGATAATCCGGAATACACAAGGAGAGCAAAAAATGCATAATATTTTCATCGACCTCGAGATGCATCCCATTCCTCGCAGCTATACCGACGAACGGGAAATCTGCTCCCAGGAAGTTATAGAAGTCGGCGCTGTCAAGCTCAATGAGCAGAATGAAGAAATTGACAGTTTCTGCGAGTTTGTAAAGCCCGCCTACGTTTCAAAGATATACAGTAAATTCAAAAAGCTCACCGGCATCACAACAGAAGATATCCTTGACGCCGCCCCTTTATCAGATGTACTCCCGCGCTTTATTGATTGGTGTGGAGATGATTACACAATTTTCTCCTGGAGCGACAGCGATATCTGGCAGTTCCTGAACGAGACCCGCCTGAAAGGACTCGAAAACCTGGATGGCCTCACCTATATGTATAACCACTGGCGTGATTTCCAGCAGGAATTCTGCGAACTGCTGCGCCTTGAAAAAGTGATGAATCTCGGAAGAGCCGTCACCCTGGCAGGTCTGGACTTTTCCGGCAGGGAGCATGACGGACTGGCGGACGCCAGAACGACTTCCCTTTTGTATGTCGAAAGCCGTGACAGCAAATCCTTCGACCGCCTCCGCAAGCTGGTAATCGATGTCTTTTCCAGTCACACCTTTACCATGGGCGACATGTTCGATTTCGGAAGCCTCTCTCTTCCCCCCAAATAAGGCAAAAAAGGCAAATACAGCGGTTCTGCTGGTTCTGCTCTCCGTTTTTCCAATTCAGGACCCTCTCGCAGGTCTTGCCTTCCGGATAAGCTGCTGCAGTCTGTTTGCCGCCTTCGCTATGCAAAGTCACAGACGGGCGCCGGGTGCTGAACCCGGCGCCCGAATCAAAATACAGGAGAAACGATCATTATGCGTACATTTGTCCGATTCATTATTACAGCAGGTCTCAGCGCCGCTGCCATCGCTGCGGGATCCGGCTTGCACATCGATCTGACCAGACTCAGTGTCGGCCCGGTCCCGGCTGCAGTCATTGCTGCAGCCATCGGTATCGTCCTTTTTGTCTGGTTTGCAATCGCTCCGGCCATCTGTAATCTATTGAGGGATTTGAGATTCAGCCTGTCAACCAAAAGAAAGATCCGCAAACAGATCCTCAGCCGTCAGCGCTCGCTGCTCAACTGGCTTCTGTCCCGCCCCGCTCACTGGGGAATCACAGGTACCGCCTCCGAGCCCCAGTACGCCAACACCTGCGAGGCACTCCTGGCTCTGCGAGGGACCGGTTATTCTGAAAAAAAGCGTGAGTCCTACCGCGGAGCTCTTCAGACCCTCACCGAGGCAGTCATGCCCACAGGACTTCCCAGCCGTACAGTCAACCGCCCGACAGTGATCAACACCTCCATGCTCTTGTGTCTGGTCGCTCTGGAGAAGCAGAAATCCACAGGCGTGATCGACAATTTCGACATGTATGATGAGATTGCCGCAAACCTCTGGTTTCTTCATGCGGAAGACGGATGGGGTCCCCTGATCCTCCGGGCAGCAAAAAAAGAGGCGCGCCTGGTCAACACATGGTGGGCTCTCAATGCCCTCTTCCGCTGCGGCTACCTGGAGCGCCCCGAAGAGGGAGCAGAATTCCGCCAGCTGCTCACAGGAATCTACGAAAAAAACCGCGGAGGCACTTTCGGATACAGCGCTTCAGACTCACCCAGACTGACTGTCACAGCAATGTATCTGCTGCTCTATTACGATCTGCCCGAACAAGTCCGCGCAGAGATCAGGCAGGACTACGACCCGCATCTTTCAGCCGCCTTTATCTATCGCCGTTTTGTCGAAGAAAAATGCCAGGTGGAGACAGAGTCCATAGACGGCACTTTCGCAGGAGGAAGTTACATCGCCCACACCCCCTGGAAACATATCGCCTCCGCCTATGCCATGCAGGCACTTGCGGCCGCCCGCAAAAACCGTGACCTGTCCTCCGCGAAGATGAATGAGGTATTCCGCCGCACCTCCGCGATCCTGTCCGGAGACCTCCGTTCCCCCGCGGCCAGTGAGAGCTTCTACCTTCCCTCGGACATCGAAGTCCCCCGCACCGGCCCTTACACCTTTGCAGCATCGTACCTGATCCTTGGCCTGGAAGCCCTTTTGAACTGCAAATAAAATCACAGCCTGGTTGTGGTTATGACCTCCTTGTCACACACATGCATCATTAAAGCTGCGCGCTGTTTCGCGCGTCCCGCGCTCTTACAGCCCTCCGCACATTCACATGCCGGCTTCATTCA
>JAUNEM010000007.1:6651-33234 GCA_030525515.1 Eubacteriales bacterium | reverse complement strand
TGGAAGTGATCCGGCACACACAGAAAGAGTACACCTTCCGCATGGAGTTCACCGGGGATGTAAAGCCCGGTCAGTTCTTTGAAGTCTCCATGCCCAAATACGGTGAAGCTCCGATCTCTGTCAGCGGCATCGGCGAAAACTTCGTCGACCTCACCATCCGTAAGGTCGGACGTGTCACCGGTGAAGTGTTTGAAAAATATGAGGGCCAGAGTCTTCTCATGCGCGGCCCCTACGGCAACGGATTTGATGTCTCCCTCTACAAGGACGGCGAGGTCATCGTCGTTGCAGGCGGTACGGGCGTATCCCCCGTCCGCGGCGTCATCGAGGCTCTTTCCCTGACAGAGGACGCCAAAGACAAGCACGTCATCGTCGGCTTCAAGAGCCCCGACGATATGCTCTTCAGGTCCGACCTCAAAAACTGGGCGGACAGACTGGACCTGATCCTCACGGTTGACGGAGCGCCCGAAGGCTATGAGGGCAACATCGGTCTTGTCACCAAGTTCATCCCCGAAGTGCCGATCCGCGACGTCGAAAAAGCACAGGCAGTTGTTGTAGGCCCTCCGCCTATGATGCGCTTCTCTGTCATGGGCCTTCTCCAGAAGGGGTTTAAGGAAGAGAACATCTGGGTCTCCCAGGAGCGCAAGATGTGCTGCGGCCTGGGCAAGTGCGGACATTGCCGGATCGGTGAGAAATACGTCTGCCTCGACGGCCCTGTTTTCAACTACACCGTCAGCAAGGACATGATCGACTAAACGCCGCCTGGCCTGCAGTGATACCCGGAGCAAGTCTGCCGGAAACGCCTGTTGCATGGCCTGTCTCTCAGGACTTTGCATGTACAGGAAAACGGGCGGACACACTCCTGCTGCAGACTGACCGACATGGAGGAAATAAGATATGGGTATGGATATAAATTTAAAAAAGCTTAAAAAGAATGCGTTTCGCTACTCCAAGGTGAGAGGCGAGACCGCCTCCCGTGTTCGTATTCCCGGCGGCGTGATCAACGCGAAAGCCATGGTCCGCGTGACGGAGATCGCTGAAAAATACGGCAACGGGACTATTTTCATCACCAACCGCCAGGGCGTGGAGATTCCCGGCATCAAGATGGAAGACATGGACGCCGTCAACAAAGAGCTGCAGCTCATCATCGACGATTCCGGCGTCAACCAGGAAGAGTTTGAGGGCGGCTATCCCGCGGCGGGAACCAGAAATGTCGTCGCCTGCCCCGGCAAGCGCCTCTGTCCCTTCGGCTGCTATGACACCACCGAGTTCGCAAGGAAGATGGACAAACTGATCTTCCCCAACAACCTTCATATGAAGGTGGCTTTTACCGGCTGCTCCAATGACTGCGGCAAGGTGCGTATGAACGATTTCGGCATCATCGGAATGACCGAGCCCCAGTACGACCCCGACCGCTGCGTGGGCTGCGAACAGTGCGTCAAATACTGCAACAAGCGTTCCGTCGGCGCCCTCAAGGTTGTCAACGGCAAGATCGAGCGCGACACCAACCTCTGCATCGGCTGCGGCGTCTGCGTGACCTATTGCCCGACCCGTGCATGGACCAGGAGCAAAGAGCACTACTTCCGCCTTGTCCTGCTGGGCCGCACCGGTAAGCAGAACCCCCGTCTCGCGGAAGACTTCATCAAGTGGGCTGACGAAGAGAGCATCCTCAAGATTGTCAAGAACTGCTACGCCTTCGCCGAAGAATACATCGACAAAGAAGCCATCGAAGGCAAGGAGCATATCGGCTATATCGTCGACCGCGCCGGTTTCGAGACCTTCCTCAAATACGTTATGGAAGGCGTCGAACTGCCCGACAAAGCAGAAGTTGCCACCCGCATCTACTGGGGCGGCAAGAGATATGACAGGAGCAACAACCTGAAATAAGCTCCCGGTATTGCGGAATTTCCGATCAGGAATTAATAAGGATCAAGACTCTGCTGCCCATCGGCTGGCTCCGGTGCCGCGGCAGAGTCTTTTTTTTGACATATCCTGCAGTATCAATATAATGAAGTTAAGTGCCGCGGAAACATAGCTGCAACAGGAAAGTAAGTTTTGAGGAAAATATTGCGGCGATCGCGCGCCGCAGGTCCGGTCCGCGGCAGGATCAGAAGGGATAACCGGATCAGGAAAGGACAATGAGACAGGGATGAGATATTACGGAACGGTTTACAGGCCGCCCAGCGAGGCCTACAGCCTGATCGTCCAGGTGACACTGGGATGCAGCCACAACACATGCGCGTTCTGCTCAATGTACAAGGAGAAGCATTTTATCATAAGACAGCTGGGAGATGTTCTGCAGGATTTTGCTGAATGCCGGCGGCAGTACAGTTACGTGGACCGCATCTTTCTGGCGGACGGAGATGCCCTGATCTGCAGGACCGATTATCTGCGCAGGATTCTCGGATATATCCGGACGAATTTTCCCGAATGCCGCAGGGTGACCTGCTATGCCTCTCCGATCAGCCTGCTTCTGAAATCCGAGGAGGACCTGAAGCTGCTCAGACAAGAGGGGCTCAGCATGGTCTACATGGGACTGGAATCGGGCTGCGACGATGTACTCAAGAGGATGTGCAAGGGACACACGTCCGCGGAGATCGTCGAGGCCGGCCGAAAAGCCCGCCGCTGCGGGCTGGCTCTCTCGGTGACCGCGATTTCGGGACTGGGCGGAAGAGAGCGCATCCGTGAGCACGCCATCGACACAGCGAAGGCGCTCTCGGCAATGAATCCCGAGTATATCGGCGTTCTGACCCTGCTGGTCGAACAGGGGACGCCGCTCGAGACCTGGGTGCGGGAGGGCAGCTTCAGACTGCCGGATTTGCCACAGATCCTGGAGGAGACAGAGATTCTGGTCAAAAACATTGATTCCCCGGGCAGCGTTTTCCGCATGAACCATGCATCGAACTACCTGGATCTGAGGGGCACCTTCAACGAGGACAGGGAAGAGATGCTGGAGAGGATCCATCGGGCCATGGACTCCGGGAGAGGGCTCAGACCGGAGTATTATCGCGAACTGTAAGAAGCCGGGCGGCAAAAGCGGACCGGTCTCTGCAAATCCCGGAGGAAAATGGAGGCAGGAGATTGGTCTCAGCGTATGACAGAGGGAGCCGGCAGATTGGTCTCAGCGTATGACAGCGGGGACCGGCGGAGGCAGGAGATATAGATCGATGACACGAAAAAAATATTTTTCTGCTGTCTGCGGGATCAAAAACAGCGGTAAAACGACTCTTCTGGAGGGCCTGATCCGGATTCTGACAGCCAGGGGCCTGAAGGTGGCAGTGATCAAGCACGACGGCCACGACTTTGAATGCGATATTCCCGGCACGGACAGCCGGCGCTATGTGGAGGCAGGGGCCTTTGGAGCGTCTGTCTATTCGAAGAGCCAGTTTTTTATCAGAAAAATGCGGGAAACCCGCGGGGCGGAAGAGAGCGCTCCGGGCCTGGCAGCCCGGTCTGAAAAAGCCGGGACCTGCGCAGACGGGCAGGCGGTCGAAGGCGCGGCAGCTGAGGCCCGGCAAGACAGGCAGAGCCACCGGCCTGAGACCGGGGAAAGGGAATTCCTGCGCTCGCTGGCGGGATCGTTTGCTGAAGCGGATGTACTTCTGGTCGAGGGGTGCAAAGACTATCCTTTCAGAAAAATAGAAGTAGTTCGAAGCCCGGTCTCCCGAAAGCCTGTTTCCAACCCTGCCGGGCTGTATCTGGTCGTCTCGGATCTGCCGCAGGAGGAAATCGGGATCCGCACGCTTCCCTTTGAGGAACTGGAACAAATAGCCGACGCGGTTCTGGAGACAGAGGCGGAAGGCTTTCTTTTTGAGGATGATCACGCCTGTGCACCGGCCTGCCCCGGCAAGGCCGGCATGATCAGAATGTCCGGTCAGACGATCCCTGAGAAGGCAGCGGACTGCTGTGCCGTACTGCTCCGGGGAGGTAAAAGCCGGCGGATGGGCAGGGACAAGGCCCTGCTTACCTGGGAGGGGAAGACTTTTCTGGAGACAGTGGCGGACCAGATGGACATTTTCGGAGAAAAGTATCTCTCTGTTGCGGCGGACCCTGACAGGACAGCCCCGCAGGAAAAGACGGTTCCTCCGGCAGGGAATCCGGACGGACTGCCGCCGGAATGGAAGGTGCTGCCTGACAAAATCCCTGACTGCGGGCCGCTGGGCGGAATCTGGACAGCGCTGACGACCTGCAGGGCAGAGTGGGCTCTGGCCGCATCCTGTGATATACCGGCAGTGAGGCGGAGCTTCTTTGTAAAACTGCTGGACAGCCGCTCGGAAGACGTGGATATAGTCTGCCCCGTGACGCCCGACGGAAGGATGCATATGACCTGCGCGCTCTACCGCCGCGCGGCAGCTCCCATGCTGGAGGCCCGGATCAGGTCCGGTGATTATCGCATGAGGGGTCTGTTCTCTTCCTGCAGGGTAAAAACGATTCCGGTCACAGACCCGGAGGAAGTGAGGTTGCTGTCAAACATCAATACCGCGGAGGAACTGGACAGAGTCCGCCGGGGATGAAAACGGCGCGCCAGCAGCGGCTGACGGTACGGCAAAGGTGCCAAAATCGGCAGAGCAGCATTGTCTCCGGGTTCGGCAGAGGGATCAACGGAGGGATCAAAGCAACCGGAGGACGGGATTCAAGACTTGCTCGCGGGTCTTGCGCGATGAAGAATAAAACGGGGATATTGTCATCCTATTGTCCTGCGCCGTGAAAACAGGTTCGGGGGAAAACAGAGCAAAGAGGAAACAAAATGCTTGAGAAGTGTGATTACAGACTGGTGAGGGATCTAATGCTGGAGGAAGTGGATCCTGTGGACACAGAGACGGTTCCGCTGGAGGAGGCTGCAGGGCGTGTGCTGGCCCTGGAGCTCACTGCCGCGGAAAATGTGCCTTCTTTCAACCGCTCTCCTTATGACGGATACGCCTTCCGCTCGGAGGATGTCGCCGGAGCTTCGGAGAAGTCGCCCGTGACCCTGAAGGTGATCGACTACATTCCCGCAGGAGACGTTCCGCACGCTGAGGTCACAGAGGGAACAGCTGCCCACCTGATGACCGGGGCGCCTGTTCCCGAAGGGGCGGACGCAGTGCTGCCCTTTGAAAAAACTTCTTTTACAGATACGGAAGTGACTGTATTCGCGCCGGCTGCGCCGGGCAGCAATGTGGTTCTTGCCGGAGAAGATGTCCTCAAGGGCACAAAACTGGCTGAGCCCGGTGTCCTGATTGACGCGGGGCTGGCAGGAGTGCTGGCAGGCCAGGGCCGGTTCATGCCCCTTGTCTACCGCAGGCCCCTGGTCGGCATTATATCCACAGGAACCGAGATCGCTGACGAGAGCGAGGCTCCGGGCCCCGGAAAGATCTACAACACCAACCGCTATTCTCTGCAGGCGGCCTGTGCCCAGGCCGGATGCAGGAGCATCTATATAGGAACTGCCAGAGACGACGCGGAGGTGATTTCCGCCATGATCGGAAAGGCGCTGGAGAGCTGTGACGCGGTGATTCTCTCCGGCGGTGTGTCGGTCGGAGACCTGGACTGCACACCGGATGCCATGCAGCAGGCCGGAGTCACCCTCCTGGCCAGGGGAGTGTCGATGAAGCCCGGCATGGCAGGTGCCTACGGAGTTTTCCGCCCGGAAAAGAACAGGGGCGGGGACGAAAACGAGAACGGCGGAAAGGAGGTCAGGGCAATTCCCGTGTTTGCCCTCTCCGGAAATCCCACGGCCTGCATGACGGCTTTTTATGCCATCGCCCTGCCTGTCCTGAAGAAGAGAATGGGGATGAAGGACTGCCTGCCGGTATCTTTCCGGGTAAGGGTCGGCGCGGATTACCGGAGGAAAAAACAGTCGCTCAGACTTCTCAGGGGAAAAGTGGACTTTTCGGCTTCCGCCCAGACGATCCTGATTCCCGAAAAGCAGGGAAACCAGATGCTCAGCAGCCTGATCGGGTGCAATGCCTTCGCGTTGATCCCTGCGGATGAAAGCGTACTGGCCGGAGAGACAGCGGAGGCCTTTCTGATGGAATGAGGTGTGAAAGCGGGATAAACTGTGATACAATAATGGCATTCCGGTCTGATAAACAGCAGGCAGGTGATGATTGTCATCATTTTTTTGTGTAAACGGTCACATAGTGTTCACTCTGTGTTTTCAAGAGGGCAGCGAGATGGGAGTAAAAAACGATATTGATATTACAATCGGCGGCAAGACATTTACACTCAGCGGCGTGGAGAGCGAAGAATATCTGCGCGAGGTGGCCGCTTATCTGAACACCAAGATCAGAGAGTTCTCGGAGGATTCGGCCTATTGGAAGCTGCCGAACGATCTGCGCAATGTGATGCTGCAGTTCAACCTTGCGGATGACTTTTTTAAAGAACACGGCAAAGTGGTCACTCTGGAGACGCAGGTGCAGAATCTGGAGGAGCAGGGAAGCCGTTCCGCCAGAGAAATAGAGGAGATGCGGTCGGCAGCCCTGGAGTCCGGAGCCAGAATCAAGTCGCTGGAGTCTGACGTGGAAGAGCTGCGCAATCAGGTGAAAAAAGCATCGGCTGCCGAGAACTCGGCCTCCAAGAAGTTCGGCGCAGAGAAGAGCCGGGCGGACAAGCTCACAGAGGAACTCGAGGCTCTCCGCCGCAGCAAGGCAGAGGCCGACAAGGCAGTGCAGCGCCTGCGTCAGGAGCTCTCGGACACCAGGGATTCGCTTCAGGGTGAGCTGAACAGGACCAGGACAGACCTGGAGCAGAGGCTGGCTGCCTCCGAGTCACAGCGCAAGAAGGAAGTCCAGGAGATCCAGACCCTCCGCCGGAAAGAGGTCGATGACCTCCAGGCGCAGCGTAAGCAGGAGGTGCAGGATATCAGGTCCAGACACCAGAAAGAGCTGGAGCAGAATGCACAGACCAGCGCGAAGACCCTCAAGGAGAGGGAGGATTCCCTCCTGCGTGAGCTCACGGATACCAAAGACGATCTCACAAAGCAGCTTCAGGAGTCTAAGGCGGAGTCCGCGGAGAGGGGAGCAGCCCTCGAGAAAGCCACAGAGGAGATCAGAAAACTCCGGTCCCAGTGCGACATCGCCAGGCTGAATGAAGAAAATACCCGCAAAAAACTCAATGCTCTGGAAAATGAGTTCAAGGATAAGCTCGCAGCGGACACACTGCAGTACCGCGAGCGGGAGAAGCAGGCGAAACAGGAACTCGAGAAGACACAGGATGAGCTGATCAGCCTGCAGGAGGAGGAGAACAAACGCCTTCAGGCGGCGGCGAGGGTCCGGGCCACCATGCAGGATCTGATGCAGCAGTACGGGCGCTTCGGCCAGTCGCTGGAAGAAGCCGCGGAGCAGATGCGCTCCCTGGAGTGAAAGGGTCAATTCCTGCATTGTCGGAAGAGACGGTCTGTGACCGGAAAGAAGGAATCAGGATCCGGAACAGGAAAAAGACAGGAGAATCCCGGGATTCAGATATAATATACAAGGCTCTCTCATGGCTATTGAGTGATGAAAATACAAAACCTGCCTGCGGGTCTTGTGCCACGAAGAATAAAACTCCCCGTCCAAAGGACCGCAAGGTCTTTGACGGGTAGTTGTTTATTGTTTTTTTGCTGAGGATTCATTCATGCATATTTCATGAAGGCTTTCTTCAAGCAGCTTTCATTCAGGCTTCCAAATAAGATAAGAGGCTTTTTTTCAGGCTTCTTATATGCTCTTTTCTGTCCGGCTTTTCTTTTTGAGCTTTTTCATCCGATCAGTCGAGCTTCATATCGCCGTCCTTGATCATGCCCGCGTTGCGGAAAGGGATCGCGATGATGGGTGTAAGGACCGCGGGGAGGACGATGCAGATCAGGATCAGACCGATCCAGTCCATTCCGGTGATCCCTGCCTTTGTCCCGGCGGCAATATCATTGATCCATCCGGTGTAGACGCCGATCTGTCCGACCAGGCCGCAGGTGCCCATACCGGCGGCGACGGGCGCGCCGTTCATCTGCATGCGGAAGACGCAGGTGGCAATGGGTCCTGTGATCGCGGATGTGATGATCGGAGGCAGCCAGATGAAGGGGTTGCGGACGATGTTGCCCATCTGCAGCATGGAGGTACCAATGCCCTGGGAGACAAGGCCGCCCCACTTGTTTTCCTTAAAGGACATGAAGGCAAAACCGACCATCTGGGCACAGCAGCCTGCGACTGCAGCTCCGCCCGCAAGTCCCGTGAGCCCCAGCGCAGCGCAAATGGCAGCGGAAGAGATGGGGAGTGTGAGGGCGATTCCGACGACGACGGAGACGATGATGCCCATGAGGAAGGGCTGCTGGTTGGTCGCCCACATGATGATGGCTCCGACGCTGGAGGCGGCGGCGCCGATGGCGGGCGCAATGAGAGCGGAGAGTCCGACTCCGGAGAGGATCGTCACGAGAGGAGTCACCAGGATGTCGACTTTTGTCTCCTTGGAAACCACCTTGCCCAGCTCAGCGGCGATGATCGCGATGATCAGTACTGACAGGGGGCCGCCGGCTCCTCCCAGTTCATTGGCTGCCTTGCCGACAGTGACAAGGGAGAAGAGCACCAGGGGCGGAGCCTGCAGGGCGAAGCCGATTGCCACAGCCATAGCCGCGCCGCTCATCGAAGACGCATAGGCGCCGACATCAACCAAAGCCTGAATGCCCAGCTGGGTGCCCAGAGTATTGAGGATAGTCCCGATCAGCAGGGAGGCAAAAAGACCCTGAGCCATGGCTCCCAGCGCGTCGATTCCGTAGCGCCGTGCCGAGATCTCAATGTTTTTGCGGCGGAGAAAGCTCTCTTTGTTCTTATTTTCCATTTTCTTTTTGAATTCCTTTCTGAATTCGTCTAAGCAGATGTCAGTGTACGTTAACAACTTTCCTGACAGCTGTCTTGTCAGGTGTGCTGTCTGATTCATTATTCAGTCAGATCCCTGTTTTGTCAAGCTTAACAGATACTTATTTACTGTATTTTTACAGATACTATTTACAAATACAGTGCGGGACGCTTTCAGGATGGCCATACAGGCTATCCTGTTTTTTAAAGGCTGTTATTTATAGTTTTAAAGCAGGAGAATAGTGTGAGACTATGTGACGCAGTGTTTGAACAATGCAGGAAAACAGTGTATTATAGAAATAGGTATATAATTGATTTAACAGTCGGTTTTCTGCTGTTTTCCGGCTTTTTCGGCTTTTCCAGGGAGAATATCCGATGAAATATTTTTCTGGAATCATTTTCTGGAATAATTCTGACGGAAACAGAAACATCCGACCGGATGACGTCGAACGGCATTTGCTGAGAAAAGAGAAAGGAGAGAAGCGCTGACAGCCTTCCCGCGGATCAGATCAGAATCCGGGAAGGGCCCTGGCCGGCGCAGTGAAAAAACTATGGCAATTCTGGTGACAGGCGGAGCTGGTTTTATCGGAAGCCACACTGTGGTGGAACTGCTCGATGCAGGTTATGATGTTGTGGTCGCGGATAATCTTTACAATTCGAAGGCGATGGTGATCGACCGCATAGAGAAAATCGCCGGCAGACGCCCCAGGTTTTATCAGCAGGATATCTGTGACAGAGCAGGGGTGGAAGCGATATTTGAAAAGGAAGAGATTGATGCCGTGATCCATTTCGCAGGCTACAAGGCCGTCGGCGAATCCACGCGTATGCCGATCGAATATTATCGCAACAATCTGGACTCCACACTGACTCTCTGTGATGTGATGAGAAATCACGGCTGCAAAAAGATTGTCTTTTCTTCTTCCGCGACTGTTTACGGAGACCCTGCCTTTGTGCCGATCACGGAGGAGTGCCCCAAGGGCCTTACGACCAACCCTTACGGAGAGACCAAGTCTATGCAGGAGCGCATCCTGACCGATATCTGGCGCGCGGACAATGAGTGGCGCGTTATGCTTCTGCGTTATTTCAATCCGATCGGCGCGCACAAGAGCGGCCTGATCGGTGAGGACCCCAAAGGAATCCCCAATAACCTCCTGCCTTATGTGGCCCAGGTAGCCTCCGGCAAGCTGGAAAAGATCCATGTCTTCGGCAACGACTATGACACGCCCGACGGAACCGGCGTACGCGACTACATTCATGTCGTGGACCTGGCAAAGGGGCATGTCAAGGCCATCGAGGGCCTTGAGAGACTGGAGGGCGTGAATGTCTTCAACCTGGGTACCGGCACCGGCTACAGTGTTCTGGACATCATTAAGGCCTTCTCTGCTGCCTGCGGGAAAGAGCTTCCCTATGTCATCGATCCCCGCCGTCCCGGCGATATCGCGACCTGCTATTCGGATCCTTCCAGGGCAAGAGAGATCCTGGGGTGGACTGCCGAAAAGAATCTTCAGGATATGTGCGCCGACGCCTGGCGCTGGCAGTCACTTAATCCCGACGGATTTGTAGAGGATTAAGACGATACAGGCGCACAGAAATGCTCCGCATACTGTGAAAGAGCAAAACCGATAGGCTATCCGATTTCCGGATATGGGAATCGGATAGCTTTTTTAACTCATAGGTAATTACGATTTCCTATGAGTTAAAAACCCTCCGGGAGGATGCGCACTCGCGCGCAGGGAATTATGTCGCTGAGGCGACCGCGCTCGGCGCAAGAGTCTCGCAGGTGAGACTCTTTTTTATGACGCGGTCCGTGTAATGTGTTTTCCGCCTTGCGGCGGACACGGTCCGGCAGGGGGAGCCGGGGGATAGATGGCGGCGTGTATAATAACGGCGCGGCAGCCCCTGCCCTGTTAAGAACGGACTCGGTATTGAAAAGTACAGCCTTAGAATGTAAACTCTTTGTGGCTCTTTCTTTTCACAGTCGGTCTGCTTCGAATTTTTTTACATAATTTTTTCGTGCAAAAACCCCGGGTGAAACGGCGTTTGCCCATACCCGATGAGTATTTTGGAAGAGAAAGCGCAAGTTACTTTCACAGTTCCGAAGGGACTGTGAACAACCTGCTCTTTCAGCGGTCTTTCGGACCGCTTTGTTTTCTATTCATTTATGAACTGGAGGTCAAATGAAAAAGCTTAAAGCCAGAGCTTTCCTTGCCCTGAGGGGACTTATATTTCTGCTCGTTCTGGCGGCTGTGATCCTGTCTCTGGACAAGTCTCTGAAGCTGATTCAGGAGGACAATCTCTGCCCGCGTTACTACAAATATCCCAAAAACACATTCGATGTGACTTTCCTGGGGGCGTCTCTGGTGCTCTATGGGATTTATCCCATGGAGCTTTATGACAAATACGGCATAGCTGCCTATAACCTGAGCACGGGAAATCAGTCCCTGGAGGCCTCTTATTATCTGGCAAAAGAAGCGATTGAAAAGGATCATCCGTCCCTGATCGTTCTCGACTGCAGCCGCGCGCCGGAGGACGAGGAGACGATGGAGTCCCAGTACATTCACTATATCACCGATACCATGCCCTATCTCAACAGAAACAGGATCGATATGATCAGGAATCTTTCTGCCGAAGAGGATCTCAAGCCCCTCCTGTTTCCGCTGATCGCATTTCACAGCAGGTGGCAGGAGCTCACCTATGAAGACGCCCTGCCCCAGTCCAAGGAACTGGTCTACGGGGCGAAAGTCACCGGCAGAGTAGAAGAGTCCGTCGCTTATGATGAGCCGGAGATCCGGGAGAACCTTCTGCCGGATTCCTCGCGAAAATATATTGAAGAAATCATCGATCTGTGCCGGGAAAAGGACACAGAGATTTTGTTATTTACAATGCCTGTCATCGGAAAGAACAAGTTCTTCGGTCAGTCCGGATATAACCTCAGGGCGGGTGTGGCCGAGGAAGTTGCCGGAATAGCCCGGAAAAAAGGGGTCAATTATGTCAACTACCTGACTAACTGGAAGGAGATCGGATTTGACCTCGAAAGGGATGCCTACGACGGCGAGCATCTGAACCGTTGGGGAGCAGCCAAATTCACCGAGGCTGTCGGGAAATACATTAAAGACCACTACGATATCCCTGACCGCAGAGGGCAGAAGGGGGCTTATGCCATGATCCAGGATGACCTGGACAACTACCCTGTAAACAGAATGAGGGATTCCCTGCGCAGGTCGCTCTTCCTCAGGGATTATGCCGCCACATTAAAGAGTGACGCGAATACCGATCCTGTCGGGGACGCCCTTGTCCTTGTGACCATGAACGGTATGATCGACAGTGATATTTTCACGGAAGAGGACGGGGCCCTTTTGCAGGGAGCAGGCTTCAGTCAGAATCTGCACGACTGGAAGGGACACGCCTGGATCGGCGTGATCGACGGAGGCAGGGTCGTCTACGAGTCCCGGCCTAAAAAGGATGAAGATGCCGAACTGGAAAATGAGGATCCGGATGATAAAACAGAGGATTCGGATCATAAAGACGATAAAGAGGAAGAATTCATCGATTTCGCGGATTCTTATTCCGGCACTGCCGGAAAACTCAAGTACAGTGTAACAAGCGCGTATCCGGAAGAAGGAACCGGCAGGATCCGAAGCGCTGCATCGATTCTTGTGAACGGCCTCGAATATACCACAGAGGACAGAGGCCTGCATTTTGCAGTGTTCAGTAAATCCACCGGGGAGCTGCTTGACAGCTGCTGGCTCAATATTTACAGCCACGCGCTGAGCTGCCTGCACGATAACCATTGATGATTGAAACCGGGGTGCCCGGTGAGACTGTGTACGGCGGGGCCCGGTTTTTGCGGCCGGCGGCCCCTGCGCGGCAGGCGGACTTTGCGCGGCAGGCGGCCATGAAGCTGCCCTGCCGGACCGGTATGGAGGATACAGATGGCATTTTTTTCCTGGCAGTTTATTGTTTTTCTGATCGTCTCGGTGACGGTCTATTATTTGATTCCCGGAAGATTTCAATGGATCGTCCTGCTGATCTCAAGCGGATGGTACTATCTGGTGGGCGGAGGCCTCCGGGCAGCTGTCTTTGTGGCGGTCACTGTTGTGACTACCTGGGGCGGCGCCTGTCTCATGGACAGAATCCCGCAGAGGGAAGAGAAAAAACTCCGCTCGGGAGAGGACGCGGGAGAGACGGGCAAGCTCTCCAGAGAGCAGAAAAAGGCACTGAAGGCCGTCGTGCAGAAAAAAAAGCGCAGGATCATGGTCTGCGTGCTTCTTCTGAATTTCGGAATCCTGGGAGTGGTCAAATACGGGGGCTTCGTCACCTCCAACCTGAACAGCATGTTTGATCATTTCCGTCTGGGCATGCGGATTCCCGGAGCGGACTTCCTCCTGCCCCTCGGTATTTCTTTCTACACCTTCCAGTCCATGGGATACCTGATCGATGTATACAGGGGAAAGTACAGCGCTGAGAGGAATGTATTGAAGCTGGCTCTGTTCACTTCTTATTTTCCTTCTATTTTGCAGGGGCCCATCAACCGTCACGATGAGCTGGCGGGACAGCTCTACGCCCCCCACAAATTCAGCGGACGCCGGTTCCGGGAGGGAATCCTCCGCATGCTGTGGGGCTTTTTTAAAAAAATGATCATCGCCGAGCGGGCGGCGATCATTGTGAACGAGGTGTTCGGGGGCTTTGAACAGCATCGCTACGCCGGGTTTACCATTTTTGTGGCCGCCCTTCTGTATGGAGTTCAGCTTTACGCGGACTTCGCGGGCGGAATGGACATCGTCTTCGGCGCCTCCGAGCTGTTCGGAATCAGGCTCCGCGAGAACTTCCGCCAGCCCTATATGGCCCGCAGCATTTCCGAGTTCTGGCAGCGCTGGCATATCTCTCTGGGCGGATGGATGCGTGACTACGTCTTTTACCCGATCGCGCTCTCCAAGCCCTTCGCGAAAATGCAGAAGAACCTCAAGAAGAAGGTCAACCCCTATTTCGGCAAGGTATTTCCGTCCTTCCTGGCCTCCTTCCTGGTTTTTATCCTGGTCGGTATCTGGCACGGGGCAAACTGGAAATACGTGATCTACGGTATCTACCACGCCACCTTTGTCTCAACGGAGACATTGTTCGAACAGCCATACGCCGCAATGAGGCGCATGTGCCGGATCCGCGAGAATGCCTCGGGATGGAAGCTTTTCCAGATGGTCCGCACCCTCTTCATCGTGTCGATCGGCAGATACTGTGACGTCGCCCCGGACGCGGGGACTGTGTTCCGTCTCCTGCGCGCCACTTTTTCGAAATTCAATCCGTGGATCTTTTTTGATAATTCCCTCTATGAGCTCGGTCTGGACGAAAAGAACTTCGGCCTTCTCATCCTCATGATCCTGCTGCTGGCGGCGGTCGATCTTGTCAACGAGCGGGGAAAGACCCTGAGGGGAGTCATAGCGGCTCAGCAGCTTCCCTTCCGCTGGGCGGTGTATCTTGCAGCGGTGTCAGCGATCCTGGTGTTCGGCATGTACGGACCCGGATTTGACATGGCGTCCTTTATTTACGCCCAGTTTTAACATTTGTGAGCATAGCTTTGATCATTCCTGGTTGTGCCCCACAGTCTTACATATGAGTTTGTGAAAAGGAGGTCATGGACCAACTATGAAAAATTCAGTCATGTATATGCTGGAAGAAAACGCGGAGAGGTGCCCTGGAAAGACCGCGCTGGCGGATGAGCAGCGCAGGCTGACCTATCTGCAATATCTGGACATGAGCGTCGCTCTGGCTGAAGAGATCATTCATAATCCTCTGATGAACAGAGTCGATGCCGGAGAAGGGGATTTGGAAGACGCAGGGGCCGCAGGAGACGACAGCCGGGTACGCTGCCGCCCGATCGGCGTCTGGATCGACCGGAATATCCTTTCGATCGCGGCCTTTATGGGAATCGCCTACAGCGGCAATTTCTATGTTCCGCTGGATCCGGCTCTTCCTGCCGGGAGACTTTCGGTGATCCTCGATGAACTCCGTCCCCTGATGCTGCTGGACGCCCGCGAGACAGGAGGGGAACTCCCGGTGCAGATAGATGTGCCTGTGACAGATGTGCGGGAGTTTTTTGACAAGCGGATGGAAGAGGGGACGCAGGACCTCTCTGAAGTGCTGTCAGCCGCAAAAGCCCTGCGCTCCGGGATCATCGACACGGATCCCCTGTACGCGATCTTTACATCCGGATCCACCGGTGTCCCCAAAGGAGTTCTGGTTGCCCACAGGTCTGTCATTGATCTGACAGAGGCGTTTGCGGAAGCCTTTGGTTTTGAAGAAGATTCTGTTTTCGGCAACCAGGCCCCCTTTGACTTTGATGTCTCCGTAAAAGACATCTACAACGCGCTGCACTGCTGCGGCACGGTGGAGATCGTTCCCCACAGAATGTTTGTGATGCCCGCCATGCTGATGGAATATCTGGCTGTCCGGAGGATCAACACGATCATCTGGGCCGTGTCCGCTCTCCGCATCGTCTCGGATCTGAGGGCTCTCGACAAGATGGAAACCAGCGTGCCCGTCGCCCTTCGCCGCGTGATGTTCTCCGGGGAGGTGATGCCGGTCAAATGTGTCAACTACTGGATGAAATTTTTCCCGGACGCGGTCTTTGTCAACCTTTACGGACCGACTGAGATCACCTGCAACTGCACCTACCATGTCCTGGAAGGCGAATATAAACCTGACTCCATCCTTCCGATCGGCAGGGCTTTCCCCAATACCCGCGTTTTCCTGCTGGAGACCGGAGAGGACGGAAAGACTCTTCCTGACGCGCGGATCATCCCTTCCAGGGAGCACGATGTCCGGGGGGAAATCTGTGTGGAGGGAACAGGTGTCGCCCTGGGCTACTGGAACAATCCGGAGAGGACAGCTGAAAGCTTTACTGCGAAAAACGGTGAGCCCGCAACCCTCAATAAAATTTACAGAACGGGCGATCTGGGATATTATAATAGTAGAGGAATTCTGTGCTTTGCCGCGCGCGCGGACAACCAGATCAAACACATGGGACACAGGATCGAACTGGGCGAAATAGAGGCGGCTTTGAACGCGATCGGCTTCATCGATGTGGCCTGTTGTATTTATGATCAGAAAAGAGAGAAGATCGTCTGCTTCTATCAGGCGGAGAAGGACATGCGGAGGGAAATTATTGCGGCCCTGTCCGAAAAGCTGCCTAAATATATGAGACCCAACAAATATATTCAGGTGAAAACCATGCCTCTGAACGCCCACGCCAAAATCGACCGCAAACAGCTGCGGGAAATGATGTAAACCAATATAACAAGCAGAGATTGAGGAGATAAAACTATGGATGAAAACAGAGCGGAACTGATGGAAATTCTGGAAGAGACCAGGCCGGAGATCGATTTTGAAAAAGAGACAGCCCTGATCGATGATCAGCTGCTGGACTCCTTCGATATTATTTCCATCGTCAGTGAGATCAACGATGCTTTTGATATCAGCATCAATGTCAACGATCTTCTCCCGGAGAATTTCAATTCGGTAGACGCGATCCTGGCGCTGATCCAGAAGCTTCAGGAGGAATAATCTCAGCCTGGGCCGGCAGGCCCTGTTTCGACCGCCAAACTACCCTGCATCAGGTGTTGTCTTTGATCAGTTTGTTCTTGAGAAGCTCAAATTCCTCCCGGGACAACTCGCCCTTGTCGCGGAGTCTGGTCAGCTTTATGAGCTCATCGGCGACACTGACCCTGCTGCCGGTGCCGGATGTGCTGTGATCCCCGAAGATATCGGTTTCCACAAAGGCGGTGGATGCCTGCTGCTCTTTGTTTTTCCGGACATAGGGCATGACAGCCTGCATGGCCTCACGCATTTTTTTTGTGTCTCTGAGGAAATAGGTCACATTCAGAACTTCGCCGCTCCTGGTGGACAGCTGGACCAGTCCGTTGACCAGGCGGGCGGGGGCGGAGACAGAGCGGACATCGGTGATGTCTTCATAGGCATATTGCTTCCTTCCTATGCGGACACAGTCGTCCAGGAATACGGCATTGGGTGTTGTATATGTTCCTTCGATGACGATCTTCATAGCTTTCCTTTCCGGTCCGCCCTGAACAGAGGGGGTCCGCGGTACAGCACTGTTTTTCAATACTGTATAGTATAGCACAGTGACTGTGATACAGTAATGGCATTTTTTCCAGTGGAGTAGATGATGGACAGACCAGTGATTGACAGATCCGGAAAGATGCTCACTTTACCGGATTCTATTTCAAAAGATGTGTTTCTGAGTTCTTTTTTGAAGGAATATATCCGGGTTTTCTTCATTGATCTGGAAAAGGATGACTTTTACATTCTTTATGAGAGGGAAGAGGATCCGGTTATCACGGAACTCGCCTCCAAGGCGGAAAGCTACTCGGAATTCAATCATATGACCAGCAGTGTGTTTCCGGATCCGGAATTCGCCTTCTGGCTGGAAGAGGCAGCGAGTCTCCCTCATGTATTTGAGACGCTCAAAACCAGGAATTTCTATAGTTTCGCCTTTCCCACCAGGGAGGAGAACCAGTGGATGAGTCTGGAGGTCCGCCTTCTGGAGAAAAGAGGGGACAGGCCTGTTTATGCCATGATCGGCCAGCCCGGACCGGAGCGTGAAAAAAGGGAGGAACCTGAGCACACACCGGAGGACGGAGTTTTAGCCCAGGTGGCCAGGGCCTACGAGGACACGCCCGAGAACCGCATGGCCTGGGAGTCCCGCTATCTGGAGGCCCTGAAACAGGACGCGGTGGGACTCTATGAGATCAATGTCACAAAGAACCTGGTCCTGTCCGGAAAATCAGTAAATCCCGACCTGTTCTATCTGAATCCCGGTGTCGACATCCCCGGTCCTCTGGATATTCATACCAGGTACTGGCGGGAGAGGATCATCGAGGCAGGAGACAGAGAATATTTTGACTCGATCATGAACCGCGATTTCCTGCTCGACCGGTTTTCCGAGGGCAGGGGCGATTATGTTTTTTCCTATAAAGCCGTGGACCGCAGCGGAAGAGTCTACTACCTGCGGGAGAGCATTCTGCTGACAAAAGATGAGAAGTCCGGCGATGTGATCGGTGTGTTCGTCCTGCGTGACATCACAGACCAGAAACAGGTCGAGGAGGAGAGCGATCGCAGGAAGCGGATGATTTCGGCTCTTTCGAGCGATTACGCGATGGTATTCCTGGTCAGCCTGGACTCTGACAGCTATGAGATCTACCGCTGGAACGAAGAAGTGATGATGCGCTATTCCATGTGTTTTGTCCCTTCCTATGCGGAGACGATCGAGGCGTTCGTGGAAAAGGGTGTTTTTCGCCAGGACCGGGAAAGATTTGTGCATCTGCTGCAGCCTGACGAGCTTCGCAGGAATATGGAGGGAAAGGATGTCTATTCTTTCATCTTCAGAATAGAGAGGGGCGGAGGGGCGCTTTTCCAGCAGGCCAAGATTGTCAGGACCGGAAACACCGACATGCCGCTGAATGAATTCATCATCGGTTTCGCGGACAAGACGGAGGAAAAACGAAGCGAGGAACAGCATCGCAGTCTTCTTGAAAACGCTCTGGAGCGCGCGACGAACGCGGACCGGGCAAAAAGTATTTTTCTGACCAACATGTCTCATGATATCCGTACTCCGATGAACGCGATCCTGGGATTTACCCAGATCGCTCTGGGACATCTGGACGACAAAGACCGTGTGAAGGACTGTCTCTACAAGATTATTGATTCGGGGGACCATCTGATGAACCTGATCAATAATGTTCTGGATATGAGCAGAATTGAGAGCGGCCGTATGGAGCTTCACGAAGAGGACGCGGACCTTCATGATACGATTTCGTATGTACACAACGCCCTGCTTCCCCAGATCCGGGACAAGGAACAGTCCTTCCAGATCGTGATCGCTCCCGGGACAAGGATGAGATATCATTACGACCCTCTGCTGATGCGCCAGCTGCTTTTAAATCTCCTCAACAACTCGGTCAAATTCACCGGTACAGGCGGGAATATTATACTGGAGGTCGAGGAGGAGATGCCTGCTCCGGCAGGCTATGCGGCCCTGTCGATCATTGTGCGTGACAATGGAATCGGCATGAGCAGGGAATTTGTCAAACGCATTTTTGAGCCTTTTGAGCGGGAGTACACCAGCACGATGAGCCGTGTGCCGGGAAACGGACTGGGCATGGCGATCTGCAAGGGAATTGTGGAGACTTTGGGCGGCACCATCGATGTCCGCACTTCGCAGGGACAGGGCACGGAAATCATGATCCATCTTTTCCTGCATTTGTGCAGGGAGGAAGAGGGCCGTCCCGCCACTGAGATGAAGGCCTCCGAGGAGCTCAGTACCCCGGACAGAGGGCGGGGAAGCTTCTCTTCCTCCGGGGAGAAGGACAGGGTGAAGCCGTCCGCGGAGGAAGAAACAGAAGAGATGGATCCGGCCGCGGAAGGGGCACCGGAAAAGAATGACAGAGACCTCTCTGCCCGGGACCTTTTCGTGGAGCTCGATCCCCATGGAAAGAGGATCCTTGTGGTAGAGGACAACGAGCTCAACATGGAGATCGCCTGCGAGATACTGCAGGAGGCCGGTTTTGAGACCGACAGAGCCGTGAACGGCCGGGAGGCGGTCAGGAAAGTTGCGGTCTCGGACAAGGCGTATTACGACGCGATCCTGATGGATGTACAGATGCCTGTGATGGACGGCTACGAGGCGACCTCCAGGATCAGGGGAATGCAGGATCTCGACCATGCGGGCATACCCATCATCGCCATGACGGCGAATGTGTTCGAGGAAGACATGCGCAAGTGCCTTGAGGCCGGGATGGATGCCTTCATTGCTAAACCTGTCGATCTGGAGACGATCATCCGCACCCTCACCCCGGTCCTGCAGGCTCACGGCAGGATCAGGGCGCGGCAGAAGTGACAAGGCAGCCGGAGCGAATTAGCGCGCGGCTGGCGCGCAAAATGAGCGGATTCCGAACGGGTGCAGCACTGTCAGAGCGCGGAACGGGCCAAACGGCTTCCGGCTTTCATCATACGTGGTCTGTGCCGCACGGATGTTTGTGCCATACGAATTTTTGTGTCACTCAGCTATGGATAAAGAAGCATTAAAAAAGAAAAGGGTTTAACATGAAAAACTTTGCGAAAAAATGGAAAAATCTGCTGATGATCCCTCTTCTGTGCGCAGTCCTGGCACTGGCCTCAGGCTGCGGAGGCAATAGTGCGGGAAAAGTAGAGCAGATCCCGGTGGTCGAGGAAACCGGAAGCGAAGAGCAGTCCTCCGAAAACGTGGAGGCGGAAAATCCGGATGAATCATCCGGCGAGCAGTCTTTTGACTCTGAGGAAGGTGAGGAGACCGGATGGGAGGACGGCAATGATAATGCCGGCAATGAAAGCTACGGGGATGACACTTATTCCGACGGCTCAGACAGCGAACAAAACGGATGGGATGAGTCCGACGGGAACGGGGATGCCGCGGAAGAAGACAGCTACTCCGAAGACAGCTATATCGAAGGCGGGGACAGCTACACCGAGGACAGCGGCTATCAGGACAATGACGCCTCCGGGACGGATAACGGGAACGAATACCAGGAGGAGTATGAGGGGAGCGACGGCGAGATACAAGAGAACGGCGTCTATACCACCAAGGAAGATGTCGCCCTCTATATTCACACCTATGGAAAGCTCCCGGCCAACTTCATTACAAAAAAGCAGGCCAGATCCATGGGATGGTCAGGCGGATCTCTCGAAAATTACGCCCCCGGAATGTGCATAGGCGGCGATCGTTTCGGCAATTATGAGGGCACCCTTCCCAGGGGCAATTATCATGAATGCGATATCAACACGCTCGGCAAAAAGAAGAGAGGAGCGGAACGCCTGATTTACTCAGATGACGGCAGGATCTATTACACAGACGACCACTACGAGACATTTACCCTGTTGTACGAGAAAAACTGAGCGGAGACCGGAACGGCCGGATTGGCATCAGGACCCTTTACAGCCCGTGATCTTTTTGCGGAGGCCCTGACGGGAGATGCCGACATCGTTTTTTGAGAGGTTTTTATGGAAGAATATTATGTGGATTTTTCCGGAGTGACGGACAAAAAGTCATTGCACAAGCGCCTGAAAGAGTCCCTTCCCCTGCCGGAATGGTATGGAGATAACCTGGATGCGCTCTTTGACGCACTGACAGATCTGGATGAGATCTGTATTTATTTCAGAAACTGGGAGGAGGCGGAAGAGAGTATTTCCTCCTATTTTGACAGCTTCAAAAAGGTTGTCGCCGACGCGCAGATGGAGGCAGAGGGCCTGTTCTGCTTCTTTGAAAAGAGCGGAGAGGAAGACGGATTCCCGGAAGAATCCGACGGGGAAGAGTTCACCGGCGGCCGGGAGGAGGACGGATTCCCGGAAGAATCCGATGAGGAAGAATCCGACGGGGAAGAGTTTCTCATTGACCGGGAGGACTGATCTCCGGAGATTCCGATGAGGAAGAATCCGGCGGGGAAGACCACTCTGACAGAAACAGCCGGCCTTAAATACGGGAAAGAGAACCGGAGAGGGAGATATGGATAAGGAGAAGAGAACTTTAATCATAACAGATATACATGGCTGCTATGACGAATGCAGGGCTCTTCTGGAGAAAATGTCTTTCGATGAAGAGACCGACACTCTGATCAATCTGGGAGACACTGTTGACAGAGGGCCAAAAATTTACGAGACTTTTGAGTATCTTCGGGGTCTGAAAGAGAGAATGGGAGACAGATGCATTCTGATCAGAGGCAATCACGAACAGATGATGCTCGATGCCGCCGCAAACGGAGGCGCTGACAGAAATCTGTGGTATTACAACAGCGGGGAAAAAACTGTTTACGCTTTTCTCCATCAAAAGCACAAATTCCAGGAATATCTCGACTGGTACCTCGACATGCCCTACTATTATGTGACGGACAAGTACAGCTGCGTCCATGCGTCACTCAAGGATCCGGATCCCGCACAGAACCAGGTTGATACCCTCATCTGGGGACGGGACACGGACTACGAGGGCAGGCTGGTCATGACGGGGCACACACCTTACCGGGCGCCCCTCTATTTTCTTGGAAAGCAATACGGAATGATCCAGGAGGACGTATGGACCATTCTGCCGGAGACGGGCATGATCGCGCTGGATACAGGCTGTGTCTACGGCAACAGGCTCACCGGAATGATCATACGGGAGAACGACACATTTTTAGTGTGTTCAGTTGCATCAGGTGTGAAAAAATGATATGATGCCCCATGCAAAAAGAGGCTGAGTGTTATATGGAGTGGTACGATGTCATCTAGTATAAACAAAGAGAACAAAAGCGGAAAAGCGCATGAGAAGCACTCTCCTGAAAAAAAGCACAAGAAGAAATCTTCTCTGAAAAAAAACCTGAACGCATTGGGGGCAGTACTCACGCTTGTGCAGGCGATCACCGCGGCCCTGTTCATTTATCTCATGAACGGGACGGGCATGATCCCCTGGAAATATGTCCTGATGACTTTCGGAGGACTGGCGGCGCTGGTCCTGATCGCTGTTCTGCTGGTCAGTATCCGCAAACAGACAACAAGAATCATCGCGGTCGCCCTCAGTATACTTGCCATTTCCGTGCAGCTGGTCGGAAGCAGTTACCTCTACAGAACTATGAATCTGCTGCAGAATTCCGAGAGCTCCTACAAGACGGATACACTGGACATTGTCGTGCGCAGCGATGATCCGGCCGAGACGATCACGGATGTTGCCGAATACTCCTTCGGTCTGGTGGACGATCTCACCGAAGAAGAGAAGACAGCCCTTGTCCAGAGCCTCACCCGCAAGACCGGGAAAAAAGTGGAATATAAAGAGTATGCCACTGCGTCGGAAGTGGTCAAAGCGCTGGATGACGGCGAGGTGGATGTCGTGGTCTACCGGGAGGCTTACGCGCCCATTCTCGAGGAGGTGATGGAGTCCTTCTCGACCGGAACCAGGGTGATCGACAAGCATGAGATCCGCACGGAGATGGCTTATGAATATGTTGAGCCCGGGGAGCCCTTTAATGTTCTCATCAGCGGTATAGATGTCAAGGGAGACATTTCCCAGGCCAGCCGAAGCGACGTCAATATCATTGTCACGATCAATCCCAAGACCAAAAAGATTATCATGACCAGTACTCCCCGCGATTTCTATGTGGAGATTCCAGGAGTCACAAACGGAGAGCGTGACAAACTGACCCATGCCGGAATCTACGGCGAAGACGCCTCAATCAGGACCCTGGAGGCCCTGTACGGAATTGATATCACCAATTATGTCCGCGTCAATTTCACGACTCTGATCGATATCGTGGACGCAATCGACGGAGTGGATGTCTGGTCCGATTATGAATTTGAATGCTTCACAGACCACGAGGTCTATATCAACAAGGGGATGAACCACCTCAACGGGCGGGAAGCCCTTGCCTTCTGCCGCGAGAGGTACAGCTTCCCTGACGGAGATAACCAGAGAGGCAGAGACCAGGAGGCTGTTCTCAAGGCCATCATCGAAAAGGTCATGTCACCGGCGCTGATCGTGAATGCCAGTGCCCTGATCGAGAGCATGCAGGGATCTTTCCAGACTGACATTCCCCAGTCCAAGATCGCGGAGCTGATCAACCAGCAGCTGTCAGAAGGTACAGACTGGCTGATTCTGCGTCAGGCGGCGGCGAGCGGAGAGAGCGGCATGAAGAACACCTACTCGGCCGGTATGGCCTCCGTGACGGAACCGGATATGTATAGTGTTAAAAAGAATGCCGCCCGTATCATGAGCATCCTGAATGAGAGACCTCAGCCGGATGATTAATAGGTACAGTCATTCATAACAGCCTTTTAAAAACAAAAGCGCCCGGGAAAAAATCCCGGGCGTTTTCTGCATCTTTTTTTAAATTTCTCATTTCCATCACACGGGATTCGCGGGAGGATCATGAAGGCAGCTGCGCCGCTCTGCTCACTGTGTGCGCATAGGGCTCAGTACAGGTCTTCTTCTGCGGTGTCCGCCGATAAATGTAAATTCGAAGCGGTACACCAGGACGTAGGTGAAGAAGAAAAATCCAAACGCGATCGCCACATCAGAGAAAGAATGCTGCTTAATGAACATGGTCGACAGAGTGATCAGAAGTCCCAGTATGGTGGCTGCCGTTCTCCAGAAGGCGCGGGTTCCGGCGGAATAGAGCTTTCCGGCATCTGTCCTCCAATCCCACTCCCACATGGATCCGACGACCGCCAGGCTGTTGAACACATGAATACTCGGAGTCAGGTTGGTAGGTGTATCTGTCATATACAGGCCTCCGATCATTCTGGTGAAAACATTGTCCACGGGCATTGTTTCAGGCCTCAGCAGATGAATGTTCGGAAAGACGATTGAAACACCGATGAAGACGGTCATTCCGATCACCAGGACTGTGCACAATTTGTGGTAGGCCTCTTCGTTGACCATCAGGAGGAAGAGGATCGCACAGGTCACGTAAGGGAACCAGAGCAGATAGGGGATGATGAAGACCGGCACAAAGGGGATCACATCATCGACAGCTGTGTGGATCACAGTGTAGTGAAGCCTGTTCCAATGTTCGATCAGCATGAAAGAAATCATATAGGCGATCATATAGCAGAACATGGGAGTCAGCACCCTGATCTTGTCGGCGGGAAGAAATCCGATTCCCGGCAGACGAAATCCTGTATTCGGCTTTTTCATCTTTTTCTCTCTTTTATTATATGCAGTAAATCTGTGTTTCATCATAGGCAATTTATCCATCATCTTAAAAAACGATAACAGTGACTGACCTCTTTGAAGCGAAAGTCTATTGCTTTGAAACGAAAGTTCATTGTTTCGAAACGAAAGTCCGGGGCCGTATACACACTGACCGGGGCTTCTGTTTCATATAAAGGGATGTTACCCCTTAAAAACTTGGTTGGCAAGTGAATTTTGCAATAATTAATAATTTTTTAACGTATCTTCACGGATTTTATGATATTTACAAAGTCTCAGCAGGCCCGGGATGGGCGAAAAATAAGGGATGTCCATATATAAAATAAGGAAAAAAAGAAGAAAAACACAAAGAATTGAGTTTTTTCTACTTGCTAAAAAGAAGGGTTCTTGTTATATTCAACATTGTGGCTGTTCAAGTGCCTTGTTTTTGGAGTGATCCCCGGGCAGGGACAGCCGGAATCCGTTCCCGAAAGGTCTGTGAAACAGCTCTGAACAAGAGCCGCACGGCATGGTCAGGATAATTCTGTTCCTGCTTTTTTATAAATTTATAAAATAATATTTATTAAAGAAAAGAATATGGACTGCAGGAAGGAACATAGATGATATATTTACACATGCGTCAGGAGGAAGTAAATGTATTCGATTGAAGAAGTAAGAAAAGTCGATCCGGAAATCGCGTCAGCGATCGAAGAGGAAGTGGAGCGCCAGAATGATCACATCGAACTGATCGCTTCCGAGAACTGGACAAGCAAGGCTGTCATGGCCGCAATGGGAAGCCCTCTCACCAACAAGTATGCCGAGGGTTATTCCGGCAAGCGCTATTATGGCGGATGCCAGGTGATCGATGTGGTGGAGACAATCGCGATCGAGCGTGCCAAGAAGCTTTTCGGCTGTACTTACGCCAATGTTCAGCCTCACTCCGGCGCGTCGGCAAACCTCGCCGTTGAGTTCGCCATCCTGAAACCTGGCGACACTCTGATGGGAATGAACCTCAATCAGGGCGGACACCTCACACACGGAAGCCCTGCAAATATCTCAGGAACATATTACAATATCGTTCCTTATGGAGTGAATGAAAACGGCTATATCGATTACGACGAGCTCAAGCGGATTGCGATTGAGACTAAGCCCAGGATGATCATTGCCGGCGCTTCCGCTTATTGCAGAACCATTGATTTCAAAAAGTTCCGCGAGGCAGCTGATGCCTGCGGCGCAGTGCTGATGGCGGATATTGCCCATATCGCGGGTCTCGTTGTGGCTGGTCTTCATCCGAGCCCCTTCCCCTATGCCGATGTTGTCACCACTACCACGCACAAGACTCTGCGCGGTCCCAGAGGCGGCATGATCCTGGCGATGGAAGAGACTGCAAAGAAATACAATTTCAATAAGTGTGTGTTCCCCGGAACACAGGGCGGCCCTCTTGAGCATGTGATCGCAGCCAAGGCAGTATGCTTTAAGGAAGCTCTGGATCCTTCCTTCAAGGCTTACCAGGAGCAGGTCATCAGGAACGCCGCAGCTCTCTGCGCAGGACTGCAGAAGAGGGATGTGGAGATCGTTTCCGGCGGCACAGACAATCACCTGATGCTGGTGGATCTCACCAAGGAAGACCTGACCGGCAAGGAAGTCGAGAAACTGCTCGACGAGGCACACATCACTGCCAACAAGAATACCATCCCCAATGAGCAGCGCTCCCCCTTCGTGACCAGCGGAATCCGTCTGGGAACTCCTGCGGCTACCACCCGCGGCCTGGTCGAGGAGGATATGGACAAGGTTGCAGAGGCAATCGCTCTGGTCATCAAGAAGAAAGAGGAAGGTATTGCGCCCGCAAGAGTGATCATCGCTTCCATCACAGAGAAGTATCCCCTGAAGTGATTATTGATACCGGACTGACTTTTTGATTATTCGAAAACCGCAGGAATGAACGGCGGCATCGCGAGAGCGGTGCCGCTTTTCTTATGACACGGCCCGTGTAATGAATTTTTCCGCCTGCCGGCGGACACGGGCCGGTCGGGGGTAGAGGGCGGCAGGGCCGCCTCTACCCTATTTTATGACACGGCCCGTGTA
>JAUNEM010000007.1:0-6551 GCA_030525515.1 Eubacteriales bacterium | reverse complement strand
GGGGGTAGAGGGCGGCAGGGCCGCCTCTACCCTATTTTATGACACGGCCCGTGTAAGGACTATTTCCGCCTGCCGGCGGACACGGGCCGGCCGGGGGGTAGAGGGCGGCAGGGCCTGTGGTTTCGGCCTCGGGACAGGCTTGCTGCGGGTTTTGGTTGAATTGTACTAAATTTTCTAAAAAAAGAGAAAATTCAATCTAAAAACAAAAAATAGATTGACAAATACCTGCTTTCTGGCTATAATAATCACATAAAGTACTTCAAGAAAAGGTGACGAGAAGTTCACCGATTATTCTTCTAAATCAGTTTGCTGAATATCTGCAGAGAAAGATTTGGATGAATGAATAGTCTCAAAGGACTGTTCACAAGGGAACTGCTTCAAAGAGCGGTTCTGCAGGATTTTTAACAGGCAGCTGAAGCTGCAGGTTATCCCACATTTATTCCGGATCTCCTGACAGAGACAGACAATCGATTGAGAAGAGAAAGGAAGGTACATACGCCACCGGAAGCAATTAAACAATTCTTTCAACAGTTACAATTTAATATTTTCCGCAATTGAGTACATAATGAGAAGTGATGAATCACAGCTTCGGATATTTTGAAGGATCAAGTCACAGATCATTGAATGCACCGGACGAATAAAAACCCGACATAATCGGAATCGGAAACCGGAAAAGTGCAGGATGGGAACAAGGATGGAACAGTCCTTTTTCGGATCATCGCACTGATCAGACAGTAGAGGAAGAGGTTGAGAGGTAAGTTTCGAAAGGAAGACGTTCAGGAAATCTGGATTTAGATTTGGAGAAAGCACTAATTGTGCAGCAGGATCTGAGCGGACATCACAGTACAATCAGTACAAAAGTGAAGAGGAAAGAGAGCGGAGAGCCAGACAAAAGGAGGAAAGTCCATTGGATGGTGTTTTCTGAGGAAGAGTGTTCGTCGTAGTAAGACCGTTGGAAAAGACGGCAGATGAATACTCTTCCTTGTTTTGTGCCCTGATGAACTGTATGCCCTCCTTCCTGCTCTTTTGCCGGGCGCGAAACATCTGTTTCTTACAATGCCTTCTGCCGGGAGTTCCCCATGGCGGGACCCGGAGCAGCCTGCCTCACAATAAAAAACGGAAGCAGCCGGTGGCCGCCTCCGTTTGGGAAAACCTTATGACCACTGCCGGAAGGCAGTTTTTTTTGTCTCATAGGAAATTGCGAATTCCGCTTTTATCTTCTGCGGAAAAGGCGTTTTTATCTTCTGCGGAAAAGGCGGCGGAACAGGCTGCGGTCTTTCCCGGTCTGAAGATGTGCCGGGGCTTCTTTGCCGGACAGGCCGCTGCCGCCGGCTTCTGTATCGGGAACGCAGCCAATGGAGGCATTGTCGCTCTCAATTTCGGGAGCCAGTTCCATGGCAGTCCTCTCGGCGGAAATACGGTCGGGTTCTGAGACGGATGTGCCATCGGCAGCGCCCGGTATCTCTCCCGCCTGCTTTTTGAGCATGTTTTTCTGGGCGGTAGCCAGCATCAGCTTGATGCGGTTGAGCTGGTTGACCTCGCTGGCGCCTGGATCATAGTCGATCGCGGCGATGTTGGCGAGGGGATATTCCCTGCGGATCGCTTTGATGACGCCCTTGCCGACCACGTGGTTGGGCAGGCAGCCGAAGGGCTGGATGCAGACGATGTTCTCAACTCCGTCCTTGATCAACTCGATCATCTCTCCGGTCAGGAACCAGCCCTCGCCGGTCTCATTTCCGATGGAGACAATCGGCTCGGCGTACTCGACCAGCTTGTAGATGCTGGCGGGGGCGTCGAAGTGCACGCTCTTTTCATAAGCCCTGTAGATGGGCTGCAGGGCAGCCTCGATCGCGCGGATTCCCAGAGTGCTCTTCCGGGCTGTCTTTTTGCTGGTCCCAAGGTGTTCAGCCTTGTAAATCTGGTTGTAGAAGCAGTAGAGCATGAAGCCCATCAGATCGGGAACAGTGGCCTCCGCTCCCTCCTGTTCCAGGAGGTCGACCAGATAGTTGTTGGCAGCCGGAGCATATTTGACCAGGATCTCACCCACGATACCGACGCGGGGGCGGCGCTCTTCCCTGATTGGGATGGCGTCAAAGTCCCTGATCATCCGGATAGCCAGGCGCTGGACCTTGGGGAGATTCAGACCGCTGGTCTTTGTCAGGAAATCCGTGCAGATCAGCAGCCATTTCTGGTGCTTGGCCTCGACCATTCCCTTCTTGAGCTCATAGGGGCGCATGCGGTAGACACAGCGCATCATGACATCGCCCAGAACAATGGCGTAGGCGGCGCGGGTAATGATCTTGAGATTCAGCTTGAAGCCGGGATTCTCCTCGAGTCCGGACATGTTGACGGAGACGACGGGAATCTGGCTCATACCCGCCTTGCTGAGTGCACGGCGGATGAAACCGACATAGTTGGAGGCGCGGCAGCCTCCGCCTGTCTGGGTCATGAGGACGGCTGTCCTGTCCAGGTCGTATTTTCCTGAATCCAGAGCCTCCATGATCTGACCGACCACGAAGAGGGAAGGATAGCAGGCGTCGTTGTTGACATACTTGAGGCCGAAGTCAACCGCCCTCCGGTTGTCATTGGGCAGGATCACAAGATTGTAGCCGCAGGCGCGGATGGCCGGCTCCAGCAGATCAAAGTGGATCGGTGACATCTGCGGGCAGAGGATCGTGTAGTTTTTGCGCATCTCCACAGTAAAGGGCACTTTTTTGATGGCTGTCGAGCGGATATTGCGCTTTGTGTTCTTTTCATCGCGGATCCGGATGGCCGCGATCAGGGAGCGCACTCGTATGCGGGCACTGCCGAGATTGTTGACTTCGTCGATCTTGAGGCAGGTGTAGATCTTGTCGGAACCCGCCAGGATATCGTTGACCTGATCCGTAGTCACGGCGTCGATGCCGCATCCGAAGGAATTGAGCTGGATCATCTCCAGGTCGTCGCGCAGGCGCACATAATTGGCGGCCGCGTAGAGGCGGGAGTGGTACATCCACTGGTCCAGGACAGTGATGGGACGGTCCGGGGTGGACAGGTGGGAGATGGAGTCCTCCGAGAGCACCGCGATCCCGTAGGAGGTGATCATCTCCGGGATTCCGTGGTTGATCTCCGGATCGATGTGGTAGGGGCGTCCTGCCAGGACGATTCCTTTCACATGGTTGTCCTCCATGAACTTGAGGACTTCTTCACCCTTTTTGCGGATATCGATACGGGACTGCTCCAGCTCTTCCCAGCCCGCGATGCAGGCTGCGCGGATCTCCTCCGCGGGAATCTCTTCGCCGAACTCTCTTTCCATGGCCTCGGTGATGGTTCTGACGCTTGTAAAGGCCATGAAAGGATTGCGGAATTTCACCTTGCCGTCTGTGATCTCCTCCACGTTGTTGCGGATATTCTCCGGATAGGAGGTGACGATCGGGCAGTTGTAGTGGTTGTCCGAGGAGGCAAACTCCGAGCGTTCATAGAAGAGAGAGGGATAGAAAATAAAATCCACACCCTTCTCGATGAGCCACATGACGTGCCCGTGGGCTATCTTGGCCGGGTAGCAGGCGGATTCGCTGGGGATGGACTCAATACCCATCTCATAGATCCTGTGGGTCGAGAGAGGGGAGAGAACCACCCGGTAGCCAAGCTTTGTGAAGAAAGTGGCCCAGAAGGGATAATCCTCGTACATGTTGAGGACACGGGGGATACCGACAGTACCCCGGGGCGCCTGGTCTTTGGGAAGCGGGCGGTAGCCGAAGATTCTGCCGAGCTTGTATTTGTAGAGGTTGGGCATGTTGTTCTGCGCCGCCTCTTTGCCCAGACCCCGCTCACACCGATTGCCCGAGATGAAGAGACGCTCCCGGGCAGGCTCATGATGCCTGCGGGTCTTGTCGGGACGGGAGGAGGACTTATGGGCGGCAGGCGATTCGACGCCGAGTGCCTTTGCTGCCTTTCCCGCTGTTTCCAGGGCTGTATTTCTGGCTCTTTCCGCTGTTTCCAGAGCAGTATCCCTTGCGCGCCCGGCAGTCTCAAAGGCGGACTCTTTTGCCCTTCCTGCCGTTTCCAGAGCAGTATCTCTGGCATGTCCGGCGGCTTCACCGATCGGACTCTCCTCTATGGTCTTTGCAGCCCGGCCGGCAGTCCCGCCGATGGTGCTTTCTTCGATTGCCTTGGCGGCGCGTTCCGCGGTCTCGAGGGCGGAGCTTTTCGCGCGTTCCGCGGTCTCAAGGGCGGATTCCCTGGCTCTTCCCGCCGTTTCCAGAGCAGCCTCTTTCGCGTGTCCGGCGGCTTCTTTTGCCCGGCCGGCAGCTTCGCCGACAATAGTGCCTTCGATGGCCCTGGCGGCGCGGACGGAGAGTTTCCCGGACTCTTTTTTCTGCGGCTTCGAAGATCTGGAAGCCTTTGAGGACTTCGAAGCCCCGAAAGAAGCGCTTCCTTCGCCGGATACGGGGACACTGTCCTCAAACGCGGACTCTTCGCTGTCACTGCGCAGGAAGTGGTTGATGGTCAGTCTGCAGTTGTTGGTGCAGCGCCCGCAGGTCGTCAGCGTGGTCTCGAACTGGAGATTCTCGATTTCATCGAAGGAGAGCATGGTGGTCTCTTCCCTGCCGTTATAGCGCTCACGCGCGATCAGGGCAGCGCCGAAAGCGCCCATGATACCGGCGATGTCAGGCCTGGTGACATGACCGCCTGAAATGGTCTCCACACTGCGCAGGACAGCGTCATTGTAGAAGGTGCCGCCCTGAACGACGATATTCTTTCCCAGCTGAGAGGCATCGGAGACCTTGATGACCTTGAAAAGGGCGTTTTTGATGACAGAATAGGCAAGTCCCGCGGAGATATCGGAGACGTCCGCTCCTTCCTTCTGAGCCTGCTTGACGCGGGAATTCATAAAGACAGTGCAGCGTGTGCCCAGGTCGATCGGATGCCTGGCAAAGAGGGCTGCCTTTGCGAAATCCTGCACGGAAAACGCGAGGGAATTCGCGAAGGTCTCGATAAAGGATCCGCAGCCGGAGGAACAGGCTTCATTGAGAAGCACATTGTCGACCGCATGGTTCTTGATGCGGATGCACTTCATGTCCTGGCCGCCTATGTCGAGGATGCAGTCCACTTCGGGATCAAAGAAGGCGGCAGCATAATAGTGGGCGATGGTTTCAACCTCACCTTCATCCAGCATGAAAGCGGCTTTCAGCAGAGCTTCTCCGTAACCGGTCGAACAGCTGCGGACGATCTTCGCGTCCGCGGGGAGCAGGCGGTGAAGTTCCGTCATAGAAGCGATGGCAGTCCGGACAGGGCTGCCGTTATTATTGCTGTAAAAAGAATAAAGAAGGGATCCGTCTTCACCGACCAGGGCGAGCTTGGTAGTGGTGGAGCCGGCATCGATTCCCAGGAAGCATTTTCCGTGATACCCGGAAAGATCCGCCCTCTGCACGCGCGCCTTTTCATGACGGCGGCAGAATTCGTCATACTCCTCCTGAGAGGAGAAGAGAGGATCCATGCGCCCGATCTCAAACTCCATGTGAAGTTTGCCGGAGAGCCTTTCGGCCATACCGGACAGAGGCACAAAGACGTCTTCCTGCGCGTTCATGGCACTGCCCATGGCGGCGAACAGGTGGGAATTATCCACATCGATCGTATGCTCGTCATCGAGCTTCAGGGTGCGTATAAACGCTTTTTTGAGCTCGGGGAGGAAGTGCAGCGGTCCGCCCAGAAAAGCGACATGACCCCGGATGGGCTTGCCGCAGGCCAGTCCGCTGATGGTCTGATTGACCACTGCCTGAAAAATCGAGGCGGCCAGGTCCTCCTTGGTGGCTCCTTCATTGATCAGGGGCTGGATATCGGATTTGGCGAAAACACCGCAGCGGGCCGCGATCGTATAAAGGGAGCGGTATCCGCGGGCATAAGAATTGAGCCCCGCCGCATCGGTCTGCAGGAGGCTTGCCATCTGATCGATGAATGAACCGGTGCCTCCGGCACAGATTCCGTTCATACGCTGTTCAATACTGCCGTTTTCAAAATAGATGATCTTGGCGTCCTCGCCGCCCAGTTCGATCGCCACGTCGGTTTTGGGCGCGATCCGCTCCAGGGCGGTCGATACGGACACGACCTCCTGCACAAAAGGTACCTGCAGATGTGTCGCCAGAGTGAGTCCGCCGGAGCCGGTGATGACCGGATGCACAGTGACATCACCGAGCCGGGCCAGGGCGTCCTGCACAAGAGCGCGAAGAGTGCCCTGAATATCCGCGTGGTGACGGCGGTAATCGGCAAACATTATTTTGCAGGAGGCATCCAGGACCGCGATTTTGACGGTGGTGGATCCGATGTCGATTCCTAAAGTATAGTCTCTTGAAATCAAGTGGAGAGCTCCTTTCAAACATAGATAAAGCTTGGATTTACGCAGGCGCAGGCGCGTCTGCAGCGGGACTCTGGTCCTGCGCGGAGAATGCGCGCAAAACATCCCGTATTATATATTTTGACATTAATGTCGGAGTATCCTGAAATTGATATTATACTGTAACGGGAGTAAAAAAGCAATCGGGCAGCAGAATGCACAAAAAGCGAATAAAAGC
>JAUNEM010000297.1:1460-2371 GCA_030525515.1 Eubacteriales bacterium | reverse complement strand
CATTTGATCATTGATCAGTCCGGATTTTCCGGATGTCCTTGAATTCTCCGAAAAAAACAGGAAAAATCAAGAAAAAGCAAAATCATCCCTTAATCAAGATGGTTGATCATGCTGGCCAGGTAGCCTGCCCCGAAACCATTATCTATATTCACGACACTGACGCCGCTGGCGCAGGAATTCAGCATGGATAAAAGCGCCGACAGTCCTCCGAAGGAAGCTCCGTATCCTACGCTGGTCGGCACAGCTATGACCGGGCAGTCGGCCATGCCGCCGATCACACTTGCCAGGGCTCCTTCCATTCCGGCAATCGCAATGATCACTCGGGCGGACAGAAGCTCTCTCTGGTGGGCCAGGAGGCGGTGGATGCCCGCAACTCCGACATCATATATCCTCACAACTTTGTTCCCGAAAGCCTCTGCTGTAATAGCGGCTTCTTCCGCAATCGGTATGTCACTGGTACCGCCTGTCGCCACGACAATCGTACCTTTGCCGTCCGGTGCCGCCTTCCGGCCGACAATGCCGGTCCTGCTGAGGGGTTCATATTCAAGAGGGAAAGAATCCGCGACCAGATCCCGGGCTTCCCGGTTCATTCTTGTGATAAGAATGGTCTTTTGGCCGTGGGAACTGAGGGAGCGGACAATTCCCAGGATCTGCTCAGGCGTCTTTCCTGCTCCGTAAATCACCTCTGCCATCCCCTGCCGCATGCCGCGGTGCAGGTCTGTCTTTGCATATCCCAGATCTTCAAAAGGGATCTCCCGAAGCTGAAGGACTGCTTCCTCCACCGATTTGTTTCCGGCCGCAACTTCTTCCAGTAAACGGGTCAGTTCTTTTTTATTTTCCATAAACACTCCGGTAAAAACTTGTTTGATGCGGTATTTTGATGCGGTATATTGAAGCTGCCGGCAAGAGCA
>JAUNEM010000297.1:0-1442 GCA_030525515.1 Eubacteriales bacterium | reverse complement strand
GCCGCGCAAGATATTCAATAAGCCGCGCAAATAAATGCGCGGCTTATCACTTCTTAAGCGAAAAATCGTGGGTTTTCTTTTTTAGCCGGCGAAATTGATGACGGGCTCCTCCGGCTGTGCTGTGGGTACCACCTCGGCAGCCTCCAGAATCACGCCGGGGCCGTTGTAAGGACCGAAATCCTCTTTCCTGATCGTCGCGGTGACCTTCACCCACTGACGCTCCCTGAAGGAATCCGCGTTGGCGGATCTGCAGGCATAGCCCAAAAAGGACATGTCATTGGCACAGCAGGTCATAGCCATTCTGCCGGGCACAAAGTATCCCTTGGGGAAATCTTTCGGACGCATAACCATCCCGGTATATACGATGTTTTTTCCGACGTATCTGTCGGGATGCTCCATGGCATCAATGTACCAGATTCCGTAGTCAAGTCCCTCCAGAAGGATGGGATCCTGGTGAATGTCAAAAGGAAGATCTTCTTCCGTGGTCATATCAATCTCACCCTCGGAATCCTCGAAAACAAGATCTGCCTTCTGGTTGATCGCCTTGATATTTCTCTTGAAATTCACCAGCAGCTTCTCATCCACATCGTCGCAGCGGTTGAGCATGATCAGTTCAGAATTTCTGATCTGCTCCGCCACCAGGGACCGCATATTGGTGAAATACATATTAAACGAAGAAGCATCGATCGTGGTGATCTGCTGCTCGAGTCTCCATGCGTTGGGAATCTTGAATTCCCGGAAATCCCACATGCCGTTCCACTCGATGAGGACACGCTCCGGACGATATTTTTTCTCAAGTTCCATCAGATGGGAGGTTGTGAAGTCCTCAAGGTCCTCGATGATCTCCAGTACTGTCCCGGTCTCCTTCAGAAGGCCTTCACGATACTCGCCCTCTCCCTCTTCACAGAGAATCAGAAGAGTGGTGCCCCTGGTCTGGAAATAAGGCTGTCCAATCGTGTAGGCAATAAAAGAAGTCTTCCCGCTGTCGAGAAAACCGTTGATGACATATACAGGTTTCTTCTCCACTTTTTTATTTCCTTTTAAAAAATCAAACATAATAATACCTGTGGTTATGAGCATGAACAAATTGCCGGCCGGCAGGCGCCGGTCAGTGTCAGGCTGATCAGGCCTTTTTTCTCTTGAAGAGCTTCTCAAGGGCTTCCTCATCGAGTTTGGCGCCGATGACACAGATCTTTCCTGTGACATCCGCAGCGCCGGTGCGGATCTCGGACTCCTCGGGCACGTAATCGAAGTGGATCCATGTGCCGTCCTGAGCCTGGACCATACCCTTGGACCTGAGAACAAATCCGTACTTTTCTTCGTTCTCGAGTTCCTTCAGGATGCCCGCAATCTCCTCCCTGGTAAATCTGGAAGGTGTCTCCATGCCCCAGCTTCCGAACACTTCATCGGCGTCGTGACCATGGTGATGGTGGTGATGGTGA